>CAMAGQ010000109.1 GCA_945833895.1 uncultured bacterium | reverse complement strand
CAAGTGTTCAAAAGCCTTTATGCCTTCCGGAGAATCCGCTTTGATTTTCGGCATTACAAGAATATCTTTGTAGTTTTCATTTACCTTTTTTACCAAGGCTTTAGTCCAATTATCTTTAACCTGTTTAATAAATTCTATTTCTTTTCCAATTTCTTTTGCCTTTTTATATTGCACATGGAATTGCAGATTATTAAGCGGGTTATTTATAAGTTCATTGATTGTACTGTTTACAAGTGCTTCCACGTATTTTTCAACTGTGATACCTTCTGTGCGTAACATATTTGTATATTGTTTGCAGTGTTGCAGTTCGTGGGTCAACATCCCAATTTGCTCTTCTTTTGGCATAGTGTTAAAAAATCCGTCTGTATAGCCGATTGTGTTTTCTATCGGATTATATCCGCCGGTTATACTAAGTGCCGAGTCTGCTCCGGAATTTTTAATGGTTTTAGGTGCAATTCCTTTTAATCCCATATATTCAACCATTTCAGAGTAGGCTTTCTTTACAAATTCTTCACCTTGTAAATCTTTCAACTTCCCAAAACGAACCTGCAAATCTTCGGGAATTTGTTTAAGTAATTTTTCTGCTTTATTAGTGGATCTCCCTCTTGTTAGGATAAAAGTTCCTACAGCAAGTGCGGCAAGTCCAAGAGCTGCAATAATTCCCTTTTTAGAACTACTTTTTTGTTCTTCTATCTGAGGCTGCGTGTGTTGTCTGCCTTCAAACTCTACGGTATCATGTCCTTGCGGTTGTATTTTGCGTTGTTGCGGGGCTGATACTATGTTTTGAGAGTTGTAATAATTTCCTAAACCTACCTGACTAATCATTATGAGCCTTTCAGAATTTTACCTACGTTATATTTTATATAAGTAATTGTCCTTTCAAAAGTTGCTATTATGTAACAGAATGTTTACAAAAAGTTTTTTGCAGGGAGGTTTATTTGTAGATTTTTCGGGTCATGATTATGTTTTTATTTTCGTCATAACAATTCTCTCCAATCCAGTGGGCTAGGAGTTTTCCTGACGATGTAAAGATAAATGTTTCGTATTCTGATTGTTTGAGGCTTTTATTTACAAGTTTACCGTCGATTGAATATTTGCTGGCTTTATACGGATATTCAACTCCGGAGCGAATTTCGTTGTGGGTTAAAATTCCCTCAGGTGAATAGTAGTAAGTGTTTTTTTTGTCGTTATAATAAATTACAGCATAACTTCCGTCAGAAAATTTTCCGAGTTTTCTGTCTTTGAGCTCGGTTACTCCTTTCAATAGCATTGCTTGATTTTCACGATAATTCGGGTCTTTGAAGTTATGTATTATGTTATAAGGATTAAATTTTTCTTCTGATAATGAAATTTCATCCCATGCCTGCTCAACTGTTGTTTCTATTCCGCCGGTTATGATTTGTGAATTTGCGGGAATTGTGCATATTGTTATGCAAAATATTATGATTGTAATAAGTTTTTTCATACTTCTTTTTTAATATTTATTCCTGTTTTGTCAAAGTTAGACTTTAAAATTTTTAAATAATTTGGTATAATGTTTCTGAAGATTAGTGGATTAAAACGGAAGGAATTTGTTATGAAAAAGATATTAGTTTCGTTGTTGGTGTTAGGAATTGTTACTCCGGCGTTTGCAATTCAAGAGGGTAAAGTTCCCAGAAAATGCCGTAAACACCCTGAAAAATGCCAAGTACCTTTGACAACACCTGTACAAGAACAGCAAATGACATTGGGGTTAGTACAAAGAAATATTCAGGTTGGAACTTCTCAGGCTGATGTTGCAACAATTCTCGGTTCTCCAAATATCGTAACTCAAGATGCTGACGGATATGAAACATGGATTTATGACAAAGTTTCTTCAATTACATCTTACGGCAGTTCGGGTTTTGGTGTCGGTATCGGCGGACTTGGCGGCGGCTACGGCTCAGGCGGATTCGGTGGCGGACTTGCTAATATCGGTTACAACAAACAAGGCGGAACAACTCAATCTGTTCAAAAAACGCTTACTGTAGTGTTGAAATTCGATAGCAACCACAATGTTTCATCGTTCACATACCACATGAGTTCATTCTAGGAGATAATAATGTTAAAAAGAATTATACTGATAACTTTTGTTTTGTTTTTAGCGTTGCCAACTCCGGCACGAAAACGCCAGCAGGAAGAAATTATTACTCCAATGACACAACTGGAAAAACGTCAATTCCAGACAAGAACCTACGATTCAACCGACAAGGCTCTTGTTATGAAGGCTATGTTGAATGTTTTGCAAGATGAAGGTTTTATTGTCTACAACGCTAATCCGTTGCTTGGATTTATCTATGGGGTTAAGGATTTTGATACATCCGACCCTAATATTGATATATCAAAAGAGTTCGGACTCTCTAAGGCTCGTCTTAACTGGAACGGAGTTAAAGTCGCAACTGTCGAAACGACTGCTAACGTTACCGAGTACGGCAAAAGCATGCGTGTAAGAATTAATTTTAAAAGAAAACTTTTAAATATATACGGAAATGCACAGTTTATTGATGATATAAATGATGAAAATTATTATCAGGACTTTTTCTCAAAAGTGGATAAGGCTATATTTTTACAGAAGCAGAAGATATGATAAAAAAAATAATTTCATTTGTTTTGTTAATATGTATATTCCTATGCTCAACTCCTGCGGCGGTTTACGCAAAAAAAGTGAAAAACCTCTCGCAATTAGAGCGTAGGGCTGTAGAAACACGCTTTTTTGACACCGCAGATTCAACTCAAGTTATGAAAGCCGTTATAAACACTTTGCAAGACAGCGGGTTTATAATTCAAGAAATTGAGCCTGAGTTAGGTTATCTTCGTGCGACAAAATCCTACAAACGTAAATTTGTAAATAGAGGTCGTGTTGCGGGGCAATCTTTCATGCTTGCTTTGTTTACCGCTTATACCGTCTTTTCTTACGGCTCGACTGCTGCTTATATGGCTGACCCAACAAGGAAAATTTCAAACGAACTCCATGCTAAAACTGTTGTTGTTGATACAAACGTTAATGTCGAAAAGTTTGGGAAAAATAAAACAAAGGTTCGTATTGTCTTTTCTCAAAAAGTTTTACTCAATGCGGACGGGTATTCTTACGTAAAATCTGCACCGACAAGAATAATCAAAGTTGTTGACCCGAAAGTTTATCAGGAATTTTTTGCACAGTTAGACAAAAGTATTTTTTATGAAGGGATATAATTTATGCAATACGTTGCGATAAAAGAAGAACAACAAAACGGAAAAACTGTTTATATAATTAACGCTTTGTCCTTAAAAAATACAAGCAAAGCAATAATTCAAAAAATTCCTCACCCTTTGGGTACAGATAAATTGGTTTATAATACAATTGATGAAGCCAAAGATGCAATTGCAAGAGCAGGTTTTGCTTACGTTCTTCCTGACGGGCAAAAGGGCGTAAACTCTAAATCTCAAGTAATTTCAAGACAATCCGCCGCTGATTATAACGAAATTGTTCTAAGCACCATAAAATCAAAAATTAATTCTCAAAATTCAAACGTCAGTGCCTCCGCAATTCTTGCTATTTCGGAATTTCCGATTGAGGAAACTTTTGATATTCTGTTTGAAAAAATTGGCGAAGATAACGACATTATCCGTAAAAACGCAATCACGGGGATTTGCCGTTACGGGAATATTTTGCAAGGCAGAATTATTGAGGCGTTAAAGTCTTCAAATTGGGTTGTGAGAAATTCTGCTTTGACCTGCATTCAAAATATTACGGAATACGGAATTGACGATGTTGAACCGTTTATAATCCCGCTTACTCAAGTATGTAACGACAATAACACGATTGTTCAAACCAACGCACTCACAACTCTTGCAAAAGTTTTCCACGAATACCAAAATCAAAAATCATGAAGAAATTAATAACTGCTTCTTCTCATTAAATCGGAAATTTTTAACTCTTTTGCAACAGGTTCTTTCTTTTTCTGAACTTTTTTCGGTTCAGTGTAAGGATTAGTTTTAAATTCTGACAGCCCAACTCTTGTGCTGTTGTTTTCTGTCATCATAAAAATGTCTTGTAATATCGAAATTATATTACCCATAATTTATCTCCTAATTACATTATAATAGATTATCTGATTTCCATATCATATATTTAAACGATTTAACACTGAAAAATCATTGTACTTTATGTTATATTGGTTTTGTAAGTATTGAGGGATTAAAATTTGAATAACAGTTATTATGAAACTTTAGATGAAAATTTTGCACAGGCTTTGAATTTGTATGAGAGGGATTACACGCATGAAGAGTTGATTTCTCTTTTGAAAAACGGAAATATCGTACAAAAACAAATTGCTGCACTTAGACTTGATAATATCACAAGTGTTGAGGATGCCGATGTTCTGATAGATAATTTGACAGGACAAGACGGCAAAATCAGAGAAGCCGTTTCGATGAGAATTTGCGAATTTATGGCTGATGAACGTTATCTCAAATTCTTTCAATCAAACAAGAGTTACGATGTCTTTTTAGATGCAATTATAGATATAAATGCAAATATTTGCCGTAATATTATTTCAGCAATTTCTAATCTTAAATCCGATGAAGATTTTTGCGAAAAATTTTGCACAAAACTTGTTGAAATGACATTAAATTTGCTGAATGAGATAAGTAAATTCGATTTTCAGCAAGGAAAATATAAAGTTAATAAAGAAGTTTTCAAATTGTACTGGTGTCTTGAAACGGTTTTTGTGTTCTTTGATAAAATCGATTTTTCGAAATTGAAACAAATAATTTTAATGGCAAAAGATATTGAAGAATATACAATCCGCGAAAAGGCAGCAAAAATTTTAACTCAAAAATTTGATGATGAAGATTTGGCACTTGCTAAAGAACAACTAAAAAATGATTCAAATTATTACGTCAGACGGTATTTTGCTTGATTCGGGAACGCTTTCAAACCTACACAAGAGCATCGTCATCCTGAACATAAGAAATTCTACCCTCCCTCAAAGTGGGAGGGGTAATGTAAATTTTTCTATCTCTGCCCATTTTTTATCATACCTGTTATAAATTTTATCTTTGTTATATAATTGCTTCAGAGGATATTATTATGATATTGGAATTTTTACAATCAAAGATACATAGAGCAACGGTTACGGATGCTAATCTGAATTACGTAGGTTCAATCACTATTGATGAAACTCTTTTGAAAAGTGCAAAAATGAGAGAGTGGCAAAAGGTTGAAATTCTTGACGTCAACAACGGTGAAAGATTTCAAACTTATATTATAAAAGGAAAAGCCGGCTCTGGCGAAATTTGTCTGAACGGTGCTGCTGCAAGAAAAGTTCAAAAGGGTGATAAGGTTATCATTGTGACCTACGGTCAATTTGAAGAAAAAGAACTTCAAAACTACAAGCCTACTATTGTTATCGTTGATGATGATAACAAAATTATTGAAACAAAGTAGTTTTACTTTTATATGTTAAGTTTGTAAATAAATAATATTTTTCAAATATTTACCGGGAAATTAAAGGTTGATGCTTTGTAT
>CAMAGQ010000108.1 GCA_945833895.1 uncultured bacterium | reverse complement strand
GGAGAGGGTGCATAAAATATCTTACAAATAATCCAACGACGAGGGAGGGAACTGAGCAAATATCCCATAACATTTACTCACCCCACGACAAAAAGCCCCTAAACAAGGGGCTTTTTGTCGTTTGTTATAAATTTTTGCTATTGTTTACTAAACACCGAAATTTTCAAACATTTCATCAACTGCTTTAGATACCTTTTCTTTTTCAATATTTGTATTTATAGTTTTTTGTAAGTTTTTTGAATATTGTTCAGCGGCGGCTGTGTCTAAGATTTTGGCAAGTTTTGCAAGTTTAGGGACATCTTCGACCATGTTGTAAGGTGCAACAGCCCCCCAAGCATTAAAGATCGGTTGAGTTTCGCCGTGTGGAATATATCTTGCAACGCCGGCAATAGTTCCTCCATCATTTTCAATCATAATAATATGATCAGCCGGTACCATTTTTCCTGCTTCTTTTGTAGTGCCATTTTTTATTGCAAAGTGACCACTCATCAATTTTGGGAACAAACCAAAATATGCATCTTTATCAGCAGTAATTTTTGCACTCAAGTCATCTGCAACTTCAACGTGATAGAACTGAGTATCTTTTAAGTCTTCTCCTGCTTTTTGTAATTTTTCAATTGTTTCCATAGGTAATTTTTTTAATGCTTCTTTTGAACCTTTTTGAAGTTTCAAAGCCATACCAAAATTCGGGGATTGTACATTGTTGTTTACTTGCATAATTTTAAACCTTTCCGTTTTTTGCACACTTTCACATTACGTATAGTAAAATATCCGTGAAGTAGATTTTTTGCTACATGTTCTCACTACAATTTACAAAATGTTACAATGGGGATTGAACTAAAAAAAATTTAACAAAGATATTTATTTTTAAAATCTTCATAGTATAATCACTCTATGGATAAAAAATTATTTGTAATTTCAGGTTGTTCAGGTGTCGGAAAAGGCACGGTATTAAAAGAATTTATGTCAAAAAATTCCGATAATTTTATGGTTTCAATTTCTTGCACAACAAGAAACCCAAGACCGGGAGAGGTTGACGGGGTTAATTACTTTTTCGTGACAAAGGAAGAATTTGCACGCAGTGTTGAAGAAAACAAATTCCTTGAACACGCAGAATTTGCAGGAAACTGTTACGGAACCAAGAAAAAATTTATCAAACAAAAACTTGAAGAAGGGATTAACGTAATCCTTGAAATTGAAACACAAGGAGCGATACAGGTCAAAAAACAAATGCCAGAGGCAGTTTTGATATTCATAGCACCGCCAAGTGTTGAAGAATTGGAACACCGTTTGAGAGGCCGGCACACAGAAGACGAAGCGGCAATTCAAAAAAGAATGCACGAAGTACAAATTGAACTTGAGCGTTCTAAACAGTACGACTACGTAGTGTTAAACGATAGCGTAGAACACGCGGTTGCTGAACTTGAACGAATTACTAAAAGTTGCTTATCGTAACCTAAAGACAGTGCTCTTGTCATTTTTAAGTTATCAAAAATCCTTCGAGTTAATATGAACGACTTTTTCAAAGAAATTAAATAATATTAGATTTTCAAAACGGCTTGAAAAACTTTTTGTTGAATAGTTAATTTATCTATAATAATATAAACTGCGTAGGGGGTAACAATGTCACTTCAAGATAAAACCGTTTTGATTGGTATAACCGGCGGAATTGCTGCATATAAAATTTGCGAATTAATCCGTAAATTTCAAAAAGCCGGCGCTAAAACAAGGGTTGTCTGCACCCCGAACGCTCTTAATTTTGTAACTAAATTAACCCTGCAAAACCTCAGTAAAAATCAGGTTTTTGTAGATGAATTTAATCCGAAAGATTGGAAACCTGAGCATATTTCTTTTGCTGATGAGGCAGATATTATGGTAATTGCGCCGGCAACAGCAAACACGATTTCAAAAATTGCAAACGGGATTGCTGACAATTTGCTTACATCAATCGCTTGCGCGTTTTCAAAGCAAATAATTATTGCACCGGCAATGAATTGCAATATGTGGCAAAACATAGCGGTTCAAGAAAATATTTCCAAATTAAAATCCCGCGGTGTTGAATTTTTAGAACCTGAAACGGGCTTTTTGGCTTGCGGTTACTCAGGAAAAGGCAGGTTGTGTTCTATTGATAAAATTTTTAACGCAGCTGTTGAAAGTTTGAATTTTTCTCAAAAATTAGCCGGAAAAAATGTCGTAATAACCTCGGGCGGAACGATTGAGGAAATCGACCCTGTCAGATATATTTCAAATTACTCATCGGGGAAAATGGGGTTTGCTCTGGCAAATTCCGCAAAAAAAATGGGCGCAAATGTTACTCTAATCACAACAAAACCAATCGAAGCACCCTTCAAAACCGTAAAAGTAAAATCCGCAATTCAAATGCAAAACGCACTTGATGAAGAGTTTGAAACAGCCGACATAATCATTATGGCTGCTGCGGTTGCGGATTATCGGGTAAAAAATTATTCTGAACAAAAACTCAAAAAAACATCAGAGGATGAAATTACACTGCAATTAGTAAAAAATCCGGATATTTTAAAAGAACTTTGCCAAAAACGAGGCGACAGAAAGAAAATTATCGCAGGATTTTGTGCAGAAAGCGAAAACCTGGTTGAAAATGCAAAAGAAAAAATCGCTAAAAAAGGCTGTGATTTCCTTGTCGCAAACGATATTTCAAGAAAAGACATCGGGTTTTCTTCAGATGATAACGAAGTTACAATTTTAGACAAAAACGGCGGGATTAAAAAACTTGAAAAAGCATCAAAATCTGTCATAGCAACAAAAATTCTGGAGCATATTGCAAATGAATAAATACGAAATTATAAAAAAAATAGAAAAATTTGCACCCAATGAAACCGCAGAACCATGGGATTGTGTCGGGTTTATGGCAGAAACTAAAAACGAAGAAATTTCAAAAATTATGCTTTGTTTAACCCCGACCGAAAAGGTTATAAAGCAAGCACTTTCGCAAAACTGCGATATGATAATTTCGCACCACCCGATGTTTGAATTTAATCTTAATTCAGAACTTATCACAGAGAATTTTGCACCTAAAATTGACATTTACAGTGCTCATACAAATATGGATAAGGCAGATGGTGGAACGACAGACACCGTCATTACAACTCTTGGGCTTGACGATTTTAAACGTCCGATAAATCACGAGTTTTTAAAAATGGTTGAATTTCCAAACTCGATAGCAGTAGAGGATTTTTCGGCAAAAATGAGAAAAATTTCGCCAAATCTCAGGTATGTGAATAATAACAACGAAAAAACAATCTCTAAAGTTATGTTTTGTGCAGGTTCAGGTTCGGAATTTATTAAAGAAGCCCAACTCCTTGGTGCAGACTGTCTTGTGACAGGCGATTTGAAGTTTCACACAGCACTGGATGCTGAAATTGTGGTGTTTGACATCGGGCATTTTGACTCGGAAATAATAATCCTGCCTGTGTTTAAAAATATAATCGGTTCTGATGTAGAAATAATCTTTGCAAACGAAAAAAGTCCGTTTATTGTATAAAATTTAACGGGTGAAATAATTAGTATTCCACCCGTTAAAAAGTTATTTTCTAAAAATAGTTTGTTCTCTGTCAGGGCCTACAGAAACTATGCTGATTGGAGTTTCCAGAAGTTCCTCAAGTCGTTCGAGATATTTTCTGCAATTTTCAGGCAAATCCTCGTATTTTTCAACACCTGTAATATCGGTTTGCCAGCCTTTATGAGTTTCATAGACCGGTTCAAGGTATTGATGAATAAAGACGTTCGTCGGGTAATCCGTATAAATTTGACCGTTTCTTGTATCTTTATATGCTGTACAAATTTTGATTTCGTCAAAAGTATCAAACACATCAATTTTGGTTAAAGCAATTGATGTTAAACCACCGACAAGACAAGCGTATTTCATTGTAACAGCATCAAACCAGCCGCACCTTCTTGGACGCCCTGTTGTAACCCCAAATTCATGCCCGATATCTTGGATTAATTTTCCTGTTTCGTCTGTCAATTCCGTAACAAACGGACCTTCGCCGACTCTTGTAACGTAAGCCTTTGCAACCCCGATAACCTCGTCAATCTCAGTCGGACCGTAGCCTGAACCTGTCGCAGCTCCGCCGCCTATCGGGTTAGAACTTGTGACAAACGGATAAGTTCCGAAATCTACGTCAAGCATTACCCCTTGAGCACCTTCAAACAAGATTTTTTTCTTATCTCTTTTTGCAGAACGCAAAAGTTCTTGCCATTCAAAGCAAACATAAGGTCTGAAAATTTCTGCATATTTTTTGCACAATTCCAAAACTTCTTCTTTAGTGTAAGTTTTTAGGTTATAAACCTCTTTTAATTGTTTATTTTTTATCGGAAGAATTATGTCCAACTTTTCGGAAAGCGCAATCTCTGAATACAAATCCTCAATTTTTAACCCGATTCTTTGCATTTTATCTGTGTAAGTCGGCCCGATACCTTTTTTAGTAGTTCCGATTTTGCCTTTGCCTGCGGTGCTTTCAGAATATCCGTCAACTTCTGTATGCCACGGCATGGTTATTGATGCAAGCGGACTGACCTTTAACCCCGACAAATCAATATTTTCCGCCTTTAACCCGTCAATTTCCTGTTGAAAATATTCAGGCAAAATTACTGTCCCGTTACCGATTAAACACGTTTTATTTCCGTACAAAACACCTGACGGTATAAGATGAAATTTGAACGTTTTTCCGTTAGCAACAACAGTATGACCTGCGTTACAACCACCTTGATATCTGATAATTAAATCAGCATTTTGTGCCAGTAAATCAGTAATTTTCGCTTTTCCTTCGTCGCCCCATTGAGCACCGACAACTACACAGTTTTTCATAAAAATCCCTCTATTTTGTCTACACGCATTAATAATATTACAACAAACAATTCTGTCGAGGATTTCTGTTCTTCTAAAATTTAATAAACATTCATAAAAAGTTAGATTTTATTTGAAAAATATCATGTTTATGGAATAATTAAAGTGAGGCTAAATGTAAAATAGCGATGTACATATAAGATAAAAAAAAGGAAAACGAAAAATGGCTAGAAAAACTCCATTGGAAAAAATTAGAAACATTGGTATTGCAGCCCACATCGACGCCGGTAAAACAACTACAACAGAACGTATTTTGTTTTACACCGGTAAAACTCACAAAATTGGTGAGACTCACGATGGTGCAGCTGTAACTGACTTTATGGAACAAGAAAAAGAACGTGGTATCACAATCCAATCAGCAGCAGTAACTGCAACCTGGAAAGGACATCAAATTAACATCATTGATACTCCGGGTCACGTTGACTTCACAATCGAAGTTGAACGTTCTTTGCGTGTATTAGACGGTGTTGTTGCTGTATTCTGTGCAGTTGGAGGTGTTCAATCACAATCTGAAACAGTTTGGAGACAAGCAAACCGTTATGAAGTTCCTCGTATGGTTTTCGTTAACAAAATGGACAGAACCGGTGCTGATTTCTACAGAGTTGTTGACCAGATCAAAAACAGATTGGGTGCTAACGCAGTTCCTATTCAGTTGCCTATTGGTGCTGAAGACCAATTTACCGGTTTGATTGACTTGATGACAATGAAGGCTGAAATTTATACAAATGACTTAGGTACAGATATCAGAGAAGAAGATATTCCTG
>CAMAGQ010000107.1 GCA_945833895.1 uncultured bacterium | reverse complement strand
GGAAGATTTTAGAAGCATCCATAGGATTTGGAGGTCCGAGGAATATTTGAGTTGTTAAGTTTGGATTTAATAATTCTGAATCAATTTTCCGAGGATGGTTTGTAGTCATAAAAATTGTTGCTTTATATTTTGAAGAGCAATCTTTTAATATTCCCGCAAGTTTTCCTACATTAGTTTCACCAAAAGTAGTTTTGTGATTGCGTAAATCTTTCTCTTCCTCTGCACTTAATTTTGCAACCGAATTAAAATCATCAAGAAGTATAATCGTTCTCTGTTTAGGTGTTTTATCAGAATTGTAGCGTTTTTTAGCATTAAATAATTCCGAGTAAAGGTCCATAATAATATCATCATCGTCTTGCATTGTGTCTATTTCAACAAATTCACATCCTGCCTGTTTGGCAAAGGCTTCCGCAAAACGAGTTTTTCCTGTACCGTGCTGTCCGTATAGCAAAATCCCGTTTGGTACTGCTACTTCATATCCTGATTTTTCCAGAGCAAGTTTACTTATAAAAGTTTCTTCCATACGATTTTTTAAATCTTCGTGTCCGGCAATTTTTCCCCAGCCCTCTTTTTTTTCTTCACGTGTTGTTATAAGTTCTTGTTCTTTTTTTAATCTGTCAAGTTTTTTTGCTTCTATTGTTAAATCTTCTTTTTTTTGTTGAACTTCATTTCGTGAGTTTTCAAGTTGTCGTCTTAAATCAAGAATAACCTCATCTTTTTCGCGATTTTTTCTGGCATCTTCAAGTCGTTGATTTAAAAGCTGTTCACGCTCTTTCATTATTCTAAGAGTTTCTTCTTTTTCTTTAATAACTTTCTCTCTTTCTGCAAGCAATGCTTTGTTGGCATTCATTATATGATTTTGGCTAAGATTAAAACCAATAAGTTCTAATTCTGTTTCTCTTTTTGCCTTACCCTTTCCCAAGCCGAATTTTTTTTGAAACTTATTGCGGGCATCTAACTTCTTTTGAAGTACCGCCTCGTAATCAAAATATGAATCTCCTGTAAATGAAACGCTTCTTGAAGGCATTGCCATAAGATTACTGTTTTGATTAGTTTTAGGTTTTGAATGCTGAAAACGGTATCTGCTTTGAGATACATTAATAATTGGATTAATATACATAGTTCGTGTCCCCTTTTTGCTATTATAATTTCATAAAAATATTTTGTTGCTAGTGGTAGTCAAAATTGTAATATATCTTAATATCTAATGGAAATACTAACAAGTTTATTTATTTTTGTAATTATAATAAAATAAAAATAAGGGGTATAATTTTATATGTTTATTGCACCTATAGGTTTATATAGTGCTAATACAAACAAATTTCGGATGAATAAAAGTAAAATTAATTTTTCCGGAAAATACGTTTCGTATAATGACGCCGAGGAACTTATCAAAAAAGGAGATTATGAGGGGATAAAAAAACTTGACGATATCCATATAATTAACAAAAGATTGGAAAGTCTTTTACATTCTTCCGCAAAATATTCTCAAAGCGACATTTCAAGATATTTACTCAACCGAGGGTTAAATCCGAACCAGAAGAATTACCACGGCAAAACACCTTTTTCTATTGCTTGTGCAAAAAATGACAGAAGGCTGGTTGAAACGTTTTTACTTTATGATGTTGATGTTAATACCGCTGACAGATTAGGAAACACCCCTCTTCATAAGGCTTTTGACAGTCCTGAGATAACGAAATTATTGCTTCAACACAATGCTAATCCGTATTTTGCCAACAAGTATATGCAAACGCCTTTTGAATTGGCATATAATAATCCCAAAACCCTTGAAACCTATTTAAATTTCAAAGTAAATCCGAATACCGAAAATAAAGATTCTCAAACACTTCTCCATAAATCAATTGCAAACGGCAGAACCGATATTGCAGATTTACTAAAAAAATACGGCTCTGAGATTAACTATAAAGATAAAAACGGCAGAACTCCGCTATTTTATGCCGATAATCCCGAAGGTCTGAAATGGCTGATTAAAAACGGTGCGAAGATGAATGTCAAGGATAATAACGGACAAACTGCTCTGTACAAACAGGTTCAAGCAGGACGTCTTAACCTGACAAAAGGTTTGATAAAATACGGAGCAGATGTTAATATAACGGATAACAGAAATTTACCACCGCTTGCTTACGCTAAGCACATCAACATGATGAAATTATTACTGGAAAATGGTGCAAACCCTGATGTTGTAACGCCAAAGGGTTCAACAATCCTTCAAAATTGTGCCGAAACAAACAACCTTGAAGCGGTATTTCATCTGACAAACTATAAGGCAAATCCAAACCTCCAAGATAAAGAAAACAGAGTTCCTCTGGATGTGACAACAGACAACGATGTCAGAGCCGTACTGCTTGCTGCGGGGGCTAATCCCAACTACCGCCCGTATTTAATTGAGTCTTTAAAAACAAATAACGCTGAATTTTTCAACTATCTTCTTGAAAGTGGTGCAAATCCTGACATACAGGATAGCACAGGTAAAACCGCAGTATTTTTTATAAAAAACAAAGAAGAACTTGAAACTTTGAAAAAATATAACGCAAATATAAATCATTATAACAAAGACGGCTATACTCCGTTACTTCATTTTACTTTGCTGGGAGATAAGGAAAAGGTCAAACTTTTACAACTTAACGGAGCAAAAGATTTACCTTCTCAAAAAGGTGAAACCGTTGAAGATTGTTTACACAAATACGAAACTTATCATAAATGGATAAAGAAACCCGCTAAAACACCGACATTCACAGGTGAATTTTCATATTCTCAATACGGAACACCTGAATTAAGAGAAAATCTTAACTATAAAACTCAATTAACAAAAGAAAAAATTGATACAATTATAGCAAACTCTTCTTCAACAGATGTCGGATTGGCAGAAGCATACAAACAACTAAAGGCAGAAGAAAACAAAATTTATAAGGCGATAAACAGTCTTAATCCGATAATCAGACATTTTAATGCAATGATTAAAGATGATATAAATAAACTTGCTTCAAAAAATCCAAGCGGGTCAAAAATTCCTGTTGTCGGAATTGTGAAACAATATCAAGACACAGTATTTTCCAATAAATTTTCAGAGGAACTTAAACTGGGTGCAGAAGAAATAAAAGGACAATACGAAGAAATTATCAAAAATTATTATTCTAAAAATATTACAGAACTTATCTCTAACTATAACGAGTTGAATAAATATATCACAGATGGAATTGAATATATTAACTATGTCAAAGGCAACAGCAAAACAAGAAATAACCTTTTGGAAAGACTTCGCTCAGACAGCGAAAAATGCAAAGAAAAAAATCTAAAATGCGAAAAAAACATAAATAAAATATCAAAGAAATACGAAAATGTTTTAAACAGAGTTATTCATATTCAAGAAGAACGACAAGAAAAAAGAACGGCTCGAAAGACCGTCATAAAAATAATTACATTGGGTTTATCATAAACAGAAAGGGAAAATACAAGATGAAAATTTCATTTTACACTTATCAACCGGTACAATTCCGAGGAATAAACGAAACACTTAAAAGAATACAATCAAACATCTTAAACGGAAAATCTCCTATAGGCGGTGATACTTTTACACCCTCAAACGACGGCGGAACAGTTATTATCGAAAATTATTACGAGAAAGGTGAAAACAGAGGAAGTGCCGCAGCAGAAGGTGCAATAAGCGGAACAACAACAGGTACTGCAATCGAAGGCACAAAGTCTGTTGCAGGAAAATTAAAACACTCAAAAGATGATATTGAAACAAAATCTGATAACGTAGATACTGATGACAGTACCCCTGTTGATTTGATTGGTGATGATAAACCTGAAACAGCAACAGAAGTTCAAAAGGATGACATAAACCCTACCGAAACAACTTCAGGTAGCGAAATTAACACAGATGTAGATACTGATATCGAGCCTGAAATTGAGCCTGAAATTGAACCGGAAATCGATTTAGAGCCGGACATTGATATTGAACCGGAAATCGAAATTGAACCGGAAGTTGAACTACCTGAAATTGACATAGATTTTTAGGATTATAAAAAATGCAAGTTTCTTCAATTACAATTCATACACCCAAAAACAATCCTTATGCAAGCAGTCCTAAGCCGCTAAAGACAACGCCTGTTACTGGTAATACCGTTAGTTCAGACAGAGTCAGCATTTACGATAAGGGGTCATATAATCTTGCTTTTGGGTCAATGATTGACAGGTATATGGAGGATAAAGAAGAATTTTTGTACAAAAAGACATTACCGCTACATCTTAAAAACGTTAATGACATTGATCCGTATTTAGTTGAAAAATATTTTGAAAGTTTGGGAATCCCTTGTCAGATAAGACAAGGTTCAAAAAAGACACGACAGGTTATCGCTTACGGGTGTTTCAATGCAACTGAGATGCTTCGCCAGATAAACATGCCTCTTCCGACAAGAATAGATATGGAAGAAATGCTAGGTTCTGAACCTGGAGTATATCCTATTGCCGCTTGTTATTATGCCCCCGATTATAACAAAGGCTATCCTATCAGAACTGTAACATTTAATACACTACACAACTGGGATAACCACATGGAAACCTGTTACGAAGAAAATAAACGTAATGGCTATCACACATCAGGGCACTTTTTGCAGACATTTTTGCACGAATACGGACACAATGTTCACAACCATAAATTGTATTCAAAATTCGGCTGTCCGTATCAAAATAATTTAGGCTACGTTTACAATCCTAATATGAGATATATTACTGATGCTCTGAACCTTAAAATATATGATAAGGATGGCAGGGTATTGCAAAATCCGTATGTAACAGAACAGGTTAGAAATATTATTAAACAGTCAAGCGGCTACGGAAGTACGTTATTGCCTGAAACTTTCGCAGAAGAGTTTGCAAAAGCAATGTTATCCTGCATGAATCCTACAACATTACGATTAACTAAAAATCCGTTCCCAATACAAAATCTGTCACCCGAATTGTATAATGTCCTTTACGAAGTCTGGGAAGGACTTATTGCAGACGGACAAGGATTGGTAAAATAGAAAGGAGATATTATGATTCAATTTCCACTTTACAACCCAACATCAACTTATTATCAAAGACCTTGTGTCGTTCCGCCACCACCTGTGCCAATTCTCCCTGAAAGCCCTTCACTTGAATATATTCACGCAAATATTTATCCTGAGTTAACGACAGATGAATTTTACGCTGATGAGACAACTCGCAACAATATGCTGTATAACCGCGGTAAATTTGAAATACTTGCAAAATACGGAAATTATAATGACAATTGCGGAGAGATATATAACAGACTTAAAGATAATCAAGATTTCAAAAAACTTGTATCGTCAAAATATTTGAATAACCCGCAAGGTTTTATAAGAATTATCAAGAACTTAAAAAGTCTTGAAACTCAACGCCAAGAAAGACTTACGGTTTATCCTGTCCAATACTATGGCGTTAATACACAGATGTATATATCTCCCGTAAATTACCAAAAATATGATATGCCGGATTATTTGAAATTCCTGAATAATTTTGTAAAAAATAAAACTATTTCTGACGATTTGAAAAAGTACTTTTTGTATATGAAATCTGATAAAATTGATTTGTACTATACAAAACTTGATAAAATCAATGAAAATAGT
>CAMAGQ010000106.1 GCA_945833895.1 uncultured bacterium | reverse complement strand
TATCTACTCCTTTGCTATCCTCTTTAAATAGATTGTAACTAAAAATAAAATTTTGTAAACCCTTATATAGTCATGGATACAAACCACTTTTGTAATGTACGTATTACAGAAATAAGTTTATTACATGTAACAATGAAAAAATGGGTGTTCGCAAGATAAAAAATCAAATAGGAAGAAAAATTAAAGAACTGCGGCTTAACAATAATCTTTCTCAAGAGCAGATGGCAGAATTCGTTGGGTTGTCCCGCGAGCATATTTCTTGTTTGGAACGTGGGAAAAACATGATTACCATTGAAACTCTTTATAAAATTGCGACTAATTTTGACCTTGATATTATTGATTTCTTTAGATAACAGTGTTTGCCTGCAGAATATTTTTTGCCGTAAATATTCGCTTTGGGGCGGTTTTTGTAACGTTATGTAACAATTGTATACTTTTTATAGAAAAATACGCACTTTTTTCTCAAAAAATGTGTTTATAAATATGTAACGAGGTATAATTGGTTTCATGGATGAGATGACTGAACAAAACTTAAAATTAGTTAAGGATGAATCGCAAGAGGCGAGAGGTGACGAAGTTCTTGATCAACATCAGCCCGCTCTCCAGACAAATCCTATCCAAAGAAAGCTGCTGGACTTTAGCTTGTCTAACAAAACCCGCAGATTTTCAGTGATAGATTTGCTTAAACGATAGATTCGCGTAGCACGGTTTTATGAGGATCGATACGTACTGTAATTTGTACGGTTTGTGAGGAATCGATAAGCTGATTATACCTTCGTTATTTTTTATGAAGTGTGTTATTATTATTCTGTAATGTATGAGATTAAAAAACAAATCTATTTAACTTTGACTAAAAATCAAAAGTCCGCCTTGTGTAATTATCTGCGAGCGTTGGTTAAAAAGTCCGCAGATTTGACCGTTGACGAAATTTGGGAAAGTTTTGTCGCTGATGAAAGGTATTATCTTGAATTAAACTGTTCAAGGTTTGAGTTTTTGGCGGAACTTCTTGATGATGATGTGTTTAAATCAGACACTAAAAAATACTTAAAGGAATGTAAAAAGTATTACGACTACAAAGAGCAGCAAAGACCGATTATAGAAGCACAAAAGGAGTTTGAAAAGAGAAAGCGGGCGTTTTTGCGTGAAGTCAAAATGTCTAAAGAACCGCCGACCAAAAAGCAATTATATTACTACAACAGATTATGTAAGAAATACGACATAGAAAAAGTTGAGTTAACCTCAAAACTTGAAGCCCGTGACTTAATCGACAAGATTATAACAGAACACGCTCCACAATATACAACAACAGAGGATGATGAAGAATGACGACAATTCCCGATATAGTAAAAATTCTTACAGATGCAGGCATTGAGCCTAACGAAGCAAATATTGAAGTGAAACTTCTAATAGAACATTTTGCAGGATATACGCTTACCGATATTCTTATGGGTAAAAAATTAACGGCAGACAAGTTGAAAATCGTGGAAGAAAAAGCCGTTTTACGAGCAAAAACCCGTCAGCCAATTCAATATATAATCGGTTTGGCAGATTTTATGGGAGAAAAATTCAACGTAAACCCTTCAGTGTTAATTCCTCGAGATGAAACAGAATTTCTTGTCCGCCAATCGGTTGAAATCATTAAAGATAGAGGATATTCCGAAGTTTTGGATATGTGTACCGGAAGCGGGTGTATTGCGTGTATGATTGCAAGACTTACGGATGCTCGGGTTCTTGGGGTTGATGTATCGTCTGATGCTATTCATACGGCATTTTCTAATATGGAAAAGTTTAAATTGTTTAACAAGGCGGTGTTTAGGAAATCTGACATTTACTCAAAAATACGCGAGGATGAAAGATTTGATATGATTGTGTCAAATCCGCCGTACATTCCGCCTCAAATTAAAAAAGAAATTCAAAAAGAAGTGACCTTTGAGCCTGATTTGGCTTTATATACCAAAGATACCGACGGGCTAGAGTTTTATGAAAAAATTACAAAAGACGCACCTTTGTTCCTGAATAAAAACGGTTATCTTCTGTTTGAACTCGGAATAGGACAAAGCCGTCAGGTTGCAGAGATTATGCAACGTTACGGGTTCTGCGACATAAAGGTTCTCAAAGATTTGGCAGGAATTGACAGGGTAATTTACGGTCATTTGGCTTAAGTTTTCCTTCGTTTGGATGATTAATTAAACTTCTGATTATAATTGCCGTTATAATAATTGATGTTCAAAACTATAGAGGTACTATATGTTTAATTCGGTAAATAATCCTTTTGGTCGGAAGATTGAATCCGCACTTTCAACAGGTCAGGAAAAACGTCAAAATCAGCAGGAACAAAACAAGGATGATGAAAAACGATACCTTGAAAACGACGATAAAGACGAAGTTCAAATCAGTTCAACTCCTGTTTTGTCCGAAGAAGATATCGTTTATTTGACAAAAAATTATATTGAAAAATTAAAAAACGAAAACGAAGATAAGCCAAAAGTCCTTGAAAAACTTGATAAATTCTTGTCAAAATTTGATGCGAAAAAGTTTATGAAACGCAATCCTGATATTACGACCTCGGATTTTTATATGGTTATGTATAACGAAGTAGCAGGGCTGTTAAACTAAAACCCTGCTATCGTTTAATTTTATTTGGCAATCATTTCAGAACCTCTGTCGGTTTCGCCTATCAAAGTATTTCTGTCCATTTTAATCTTTTTGTACTTAAATGGTGTCAAACTTCTGCCGTAAGCATCGTAGGCTGCCCAATAGTTATTCTTTTTTACTGCTATAAAGTCACCGACATCATCAACTTTATCATATTGTGTCGGTAAAACAACCTGTCCTGCGTAATTAGCAAGTCCGAAGCGACCTTGTTTTTTCAGTTTGTACGCATAATGAATACCTTTTATGCTGTCATACTCATTGCGTAATAAAACTCCTGTGTCAAGGCTTACCAGCCCCCAGTAGCCGTTCATCTTGGTTATATAGACCCCGTTATTGAATTTTCCGTTTTTGAATGACTGATATTTTACGGGAATAACTTCGTTTCCTGCGTAATCAATCACTCCGTAGCCGACTTTCAGGAATGAAAGATTTTTAGAAACCTTGATTCTGTCAGGTTCAAGCGGAGTTGCCGTAACATATCTGTCAGGGCTTGTCTGTTGACCGTATGAGTCAATAACAAGGTAACTTCCGTTAATCTTTGCCAAGAAATAATGGTCGTAATCCTTGAACAAATGCTGAACTTCCGTAGCATTCATAAGTATAGAATGTCCGCTGTTATCGACAACGGAATATAACCTGTTTACGGTGGTTGTATTATCGGAATATTCAGTTACCATTTCGTTAATCAACAAAGTATGCTCGTCACAATCAGGGAACGATTCCTGATAACTGTTCACATAACTTGAAACAGGCACTGGTGGCGGTGGAGGCGGAGGTGGCGGCGGGTTATCGTGATGGTGTCCGCCATGAGACGGTTTCGCCATTGCAACACTTCCCGTTAAAAACAAGCACAATGCCATAATTCCAACAAACTTTTTCATCTTTTTATCTCCAAGATTCATCATATCTATAATACGATATTTTATTAAAAAGGTTCATTTTTAATAAATCCGATCGCCTGTTTGTTTGTCAAATTTATACATATCAGAAGTATTCATGCAGATTTCAAGAGATTTATTCAGATTAACATCAGATTCTAACTTGGCGGAGCATTTACTTTCGCCGATATTAAAATACGCAATGGTTTCAGAGCCGAGCATTTCTGAAATATCAATATTAACGGTTAATTTTATTTCGCCGTTACCTGATAACATTTTTTCGGGACGAATCCCGTAGATAATATTTTCATCCAGCCCAATGTCTTTTCCGTCAATGAAATTCATCTGAGGTGAACCCACAAACCCTGCAACGAATGTATTCTTAGGGTTATTATAAATCTCATAAGGAGTGTCAACCTGTTGAATATCACCATTATTAAGCACGACAATCCTATCACCCATTGTTAATGCTTCTGTTTGGTCGTGGGTAACGTAAATGAATGTTGTTTGAAGTTTTTCGTGAAGTTTTTTTATTTCCGAACGCATTTGAACCCTTAATTTAGCATCAAGATTTGATAACGGCTCATCCATAAGGAAAACTTTCGGATTTCTTACAATTGCACGACCGAGGGCAACTCTTTGCCTTTGACCGCCTGATAGTTGTTTAGGCTTTCTGTCAAGATATTCGCCAAGGTTAAGAATTTCAGCGGCTTCTTGAACTTTTTTCTCTATAGTTTTTTTGTCTGCTTTTCGCATTTTTAGCCCGAATGCGATATTTTCTCTCACTGTCATGTGCGGATATAGGGCGTAACTTTGGAAAACAAAGGCAATATCTCTGTCTTTTGGCGGAACGTCGTTCACTTTTTTATCGCCGATAAAGATTTCACCTTCCGAAATATCTTCTAAGCCCGCAATCATCCTTAAAAGCGTTGACTTTCCGCAGCCTGATGCTCCGACAAGAACAACAAATTCTTTGTCTTTAATTTCCAGATTTACGTTATTTATTACTGTTTTATTGTTATCGTACGTTTTACGTACATTTTTTAGAATTACACCGCTCATTTTATCTCTTTTCTATAGGCAAAATAATTTCATACCTTGTGCCTTTTGCAACCTCGGATTTTATTGTAATAAACCCGCCGGCTCTTTTGGTTAATATACTTGCAATACCTAAACGGAATGCTCTCATCAGATTTTTCTTACCTTTTTCAAGTTGTGCATAAGGTTCACATAAATATTTCATCTCATCAACAGGAATTCCGACACCTGTATCAATTATTCCCATTGATAAGTATTCGGCAGGATTGGTAATTTTTAAAAGTTCACAAATTTCTTCTGCCGGGTTTGACAGGCTAACGGAAATTGAGCCTTTTTCAGTCATTGTTAGTGCCGTTTCCATAATGTTAGTGTAAACTTTTTCTATGGCGTTTATATCAGTATAAACATTTCTGTTTTGCAGTTTAATATCTTCAATATCAAGCGTAATCTCTTTTTGAGATAGTCTTTGAGCAAATTCTTTTGACTGGTTTTTGATAAGTTCAATAATATCAAAGGTCTTGTAATTTTCTTCATAGATTGAAGATTCGACCTTTGAAAATCCGATTAACTTGCTCAAAAATTCCTCTAAATCATTCGCATTATTGTGAATAATTCTAACATATTTTTCTTGTTTTTCCGATAAACTACCGCCTAAACCGTCCAACAAGCCTTGCGAAAATCCCGCAATTGAACTGATTGGAGCTTTTATATCATCTTCAACCTTAACCAGCATTGCATTTTTTTCGTTGTTAAATTTGCGGATTTTTTCTTCGTTTTTTAACTCTTTTGTTAATGCGGTTAAATCTCTTATTACAACACAATGACCGTTAAAACAAGGTTTTGAGTTTATTTCCGCATAAAATTCTCTTTCAGAAAGTGTTACTCTTGTAAGTATCGGTTGAGAAAGATTTTCGGATTTTGAAATAACATCGGCATCCTTAATAATATTATCAATATTGTATTTCCCAAATCCGCCGTCAACAAATCCTAAGACTTCTTTCGCCCGCTTGTTATACGAACTGATAATCCCGTCTTTGTTAACCTTTATTACAGCATCTGCAAGGTTATTAAGCGTGTTGTAAGAAGTAAGAAACCATCCGATATGTTTTAGTAGTCTAGCCAAGTTCATAATTTGCATTACATCCTTTTATAGTATATAATACATCATAACAT
>CAMAGQ010000105.1 GCA_945833895.1 uncultured bacterium | reverse complement strand
CAGGTTTTCCAGAACGCGGTGGAGAATATGAACCGGATATAAGAGATATGAAAGTAACAAGAACAAAACCAATAAGTCTTGTTGAACATATATGCGTTGATACTCCAATTATAACAGGTCATAGTGGTGGCCCAATATTTAATAAAAGAAATGAAGTTGTTGGGATTGCAACTAGAGGTAGTAGTTACCAAGATAGTAATAAAACTACAAATAATGCCTTTATAAAAATTAATATGATTGAGAAGTATATATAGGTTCCGTTTGAGTTCCGCAAAAAGTTCCGTTAAGGTTCCGTTTTGTAACAGAAAAATAATTCTTTCCGGAACCTGTGTTACTATTTTATACAAAAAGTCCGATGTTTGTCATTGGCTATTACCTTACGGAAATAAGACTTTACGGTATATCAGTATGAAAAATTTAACTTTTACCGGACTTAATTTTGATGGTAATCGGACATACCGGACTTTTCTGTAACCCTAAATTATAACAAAGAACCTTTGAGTTTAGGGGCTTTGAGCCAAGTTCCCCTTTTCTGTATTGTCCTGTTTCTTTACATCTTGAATTTGGTGTTAATTTTTCAAAGTACTCCAAGCCAGTTTTGCCGAATAATACTTCTATGCGTTCAGATAAAATGTCCTGTTAAAGTACACTGATATTCAAACACACAGGGTATTTGAGCCTATTTCGCATTTTAACCGTACATTCGTGTAATGTCCGTTCAAATACAGTTACACCAACAAAAACACATTCAAACCGTCCTGATAAGTTATAAAAAAAGAGCCTTTTAGGCTCTTTGTATAAAAAAATGGGACCAGAGGGATTCGAACCCACGACCAAGGGATTATGAGTCCCCTGCGCTACCGCTGCGCCATAGTCCCACAACGGTATTTAGTTTTGGTTGAGATTTTGGCTTGCGGCAGCAGACCTCGCTTTGCTCGGTGCACTACCTTCCTCTCCTCGAACGTGACATTTAGTCACCTTCTCGTCGGTAGAGTGCCATAGTCCCGCGGGGAAACTCTATAAATCTCACCCGACTTGTTTATTATAGCATAAAAGATTTTTTTTGCAAATTCTATTTAATATGCTTGTCGATTTTTTCTGATAAATATGTCGAAAATATTGGCAGTATTCCGTAGTATATTCCCGCAAAAATTATCGCAGGCCGCAATATGTTTATTCCCTCAATATATTTCATAACTTTAGGGTCGTTTATGTTTAATACTTTGAATTTTTCTACAAAGTTTTGAGTTTTTGATTTTATCAGTTTGTCGACAAGATAGCCCCCGCCAAGTGTTGCACCTGTTGAGATTATATTGTTATATATTAATGCTTTTTTTCTGTTTTCTTTAATTTTTTTACTTTGTGCGGTTTGTTGGCACGTCGTTGCGGTCAGCAGAATATCTGTTCCTGCCGTAATATGTTTTGCTATGTCGTTGTCGTATTTTTCGTTACGAATCATCCAGTTTTGTAATTTTTTATTGTCTATAATTTTGCCGATGCCTTTTGTCATTTTATCGGTAATTGCACCGGTGAAAAATATATTTTTATCTTTAAGTAAATCAAACCGGTTCGGTGAAACTTTCGATTTTGCTTGTGTTTGAATGGGAGTTTCTTTTTTATTGGAGAATATTTTATCCATAATTATAGGAATAAGTGCGACAGTAAGGATTGATTTTGGAATTGCCGTCAGAACTCCTGCTCCTAACTTGATTGTTTGGGTGAACAGTCTGTAACTTCTTGAATTTAGAAGTTCTTTTGCATCACCTTTCAGGTTTTTGATTGTTTCAGGTTTGAGAAATTTGTCAGGATTTTTATCAATATGCTTTATTAATGTTTCCAGTGGAAGTGCGACGGATTCCACCAGTGCGAATTTTATAATTCCCGAGCCTATTGAATTTGACATTGCGTACTGTTTATTTTCTTTTTCCGTATCAGGGGTAAAATGAATAGCAAGCGGACGCAGACCAACAGTCATAAGTAGCGAGGCTGTGTTGGTAAACGATACTCCGTGTTCTGAAATTCTTTCCAGTCCGCGAAGAAGTTTTTTGTTTGTTAAAATTCTATTTGTGAGGTCAGTGCCTGAATATAGTTTCTGAACGTTCATTGTTTTATCCTAACCTTATTAGACATCACACAAATTATAAAGTAAAAGGTTTTTGATAAATCTTTACCAATATATAGATTTTATTTTACTATTGTGCGTTCTTTTGCTATAATCGGGTAGGATTATGGAGAAGCAGATGAGAGAAGAATTATTATCGATTATTGAAAAGAACAGCAGAATAGATTTTAGCGAACTTGCGGTTTTGCTCGGAACGTCAGAAGAAGTTGTCCTGAGTGAAATTTCAAATATGGAAAACGAAGGTATAATACGCGGATATCATACGCTTATCAACTGGGAAAAGACTTCAATCCAAAAGGTTACGGGGTTGATTGAGGTAAAAGTTACACCGCAGCGCGGCCGCGGATTTGATAATATTGCTGAAAGAATTTATAACTATCCTGAAGTTAAGGCGGTTTATTTGATTTCAGGCGGGTATGATTTGCTTGTAATCCTTGAAGAAAAATCTTTAAAAGAAATTGCTAATTTTGTATCGGATAAGTTGTCTACTCTTGATTCTGTTCTTAGTACCGCAACTCATTTTATTTTGAAAAAATACAAAGATCACGGAACAATTTTGAATAAGGAAACGAAAGATGAAAGAGAGGTAATTACTCCATGAGGAATTTCCTTTCGGATAAAATTGTCGGTATAAAACCGTCAGGGATAAGAAAATTTTTCGATATCGTGAGCGAGATGAAAGATGCGATTTCGCTGGGTGTCGGCGAACCTGATTTTGATACTCCTTGGCATATCAGGGATGAGGGAATTTATGCGTTTGAACGCGGTAAAACTTTCTATACCTCGAATGCGGGCTTGAAAGATTTACGAGTTGAGATTGCAAATTATCTAAAAAGAACACAGGGCACTGTTTACAATCCTGATAACGAAATTCTTGTAACGGTTGGCGGTTCTGAGGCAATTGATATCGGACTTAGAGCAGTAATAAATGCGGGAGATGAGGTAATAATTCCTCAACCGTCTTACGTTTCTTATGAACCCTGCACAATTTTGGCGGGTGCAAAGCCTGTTATAATAAACCTTAAGGCTGAAAACGATTTTAGATTAACGCCTGAAGAATTGTTGAATGCAATAACCGAGAAAACGAAGGTTTTGATTTTGCCGTACCCAAATAACCCGACGGGTGCGATAATGGAGCAATCGGATTTAGAAGCGATTGCAAAAATTATTATAGAAAAAGATATTCTTGTTATGTCTGATGAAATATATTCCGCATTGACATATAAGGGAAAACATGTGTCGATTTCATCTGTTGCAGGTATGAAAGAGCGAACAATACTTATAAACGGCTTTTCAAAGGCTTATGCAATGACGGGCTGGCGATTGGGTTACGCTTGTGCTCCGAAAGAAATTATTCAACAGATGACAAAAATTCATCAATTTGCAATAATGTGTGCCCCGACAACAAGTCAATACGCAGCAATTGAGGCTTTAAAAAACGGCGATGAGGACGTTGAAAAAATGCGTCAAGCATATAATCAAAGACGACGTTTCTTGATTGATGCTTTCAAAAAGATGAATTTGGATTGTTTTGAACCGTTTGGGGCGTTTTACGTATTCCCTTGCATAAAAGAGTTCGGAATAACAAGCGAAGAGTTTGCTACAAAATTTTTGCAGGAAGAAAAAGTTGCCGTTGTTCCGGGAACTGCTTTTGGTGACTGCGGAGAAGGGTATTTGAGAATTTCTTACGCTTATTCAATAGAAAACCTAAAACTTGCGATAGGCAGGCTTCAACGGTTTGTAACCAAATTAAGAGAGTCTAAAAATTAACATTACTCAATAAAAAGTTGCGAAAATTGGAAAAGTATTATATACTATCTTTGTAGTATAGACTGTGTGGCGGGTGAAATTATGTTAGTAAGTTTGATGGCAAGATTGAATGCGATATCAATGCGAAATAATGCACAGTACGCGATGATGCGGAATAATATGAATATGATGAGTGCTATGCGAAGCCCGTCGTTTATGGGAATGAGCATGCCGGCACTACATAGGGCTGATATGAATTTTGCGATGAATAACGAAATTTATCAAACGCAATATTTGCTGGCATCAGCACAGGAAAAAGCGGCAGCACAACTAATGGCTCAGGAAGCAAAAAATAATAAGATTTCGTATATTGCCTAAGAGTAACACTCTACTCGTGCCTGCTCAGAATTGTATATGTTCCGTAATTCGATGACAAAAGTTTTGGTTCGCTTTGTAAAGTTCAGGGTGGCATGTTGTGAAAGGAGAATTTTGTATACCCCTACTTAAAGGGTGGAAGTTCTGCAATATTACTCCCAAAGGAAAAGACCCTGCTTACGCAAGGTCTTTGTTAACTTTTACCGAAAATTTTGCATGAACAAGAATTAGTTATTACTCAATACAAGATGCAATGTCGCAAGGTTCTTGATTGATAACATTGTATGTTTATTATGCTGTTCGTCGGAAATATTAAATATCCTGATTATTCTCTGTATTTCTGCCAAATCTTTGTATGAATCTATTCTATATACGTTTTCGATTGGGTCTGAAACTACTGACATAATGGTATTTAATTCTTGTTCCTTCATTGATTTTAATCCTCATTCCTATGTACTCTTATATAAAGTATTTTTTTTGCTGAGAATTGCCTTTTTTCTTTCGTTTTGTTAAGTTATGTTAATATATAAAAACATTATTACTGGGGAAAAGCCTGCTGTCACTTGTTTTCATGTATTAATCATTAAAAGAAAAACAGCATTATATTTAGGCAAGTTGTTGTAATATTTCGACCAATTTAAAACATATAATATCCCTATTAATATTATAAACTATCTTTCTGTGAAATGTAAGTCCTTGTGTGTAAAAATTTAAGTTTTATGACAGATTAGTACCAGTTACAGCTGCCGGAACTGCACAAGATACGGTATAAATCGGACAAAGTTTCGGTTCTTGTCATTTCATAGGTTATCGGGGTGATAGAAATTTTGTTGTTTCTGACTGCCGCAATATCGGTCGGAGCGTCAACAGGTTCATTGATAAGTTTTCCCGCTAACCAATAGTAAACTTTTCCACGTGGGTCAATGCGTTTTTCGTAAGCATCGGTGAAAATTCTTCCGCCCATTTCGGTAACAGCAACGCCTCCGATATCTTCTGCCCTCAGTCCCGGAACATTCACGTTTAGTATAGATTTTTTCGGAAACTGAAATCCTTTAATTTTATCAACAAGTGATGTAACAAAATTTCCTGCAAATGCGAAATCCTCATACTCCCATTGCAAAGATGCAAGTGAAACAGCGATGCTTGGAATGCCCATCATTGCACCTTCCATGGCACAACTTACCGTTCCCGAGTACAAAATATCCGAGCCTAAATTAGGACCGTGGTTAATTCCTGAAATAACAAAATCAGGTTTTTCATCTTCCTCCAATAACGCACTCACTGCAATTTTAATGCAATCCCCCGGAGTTCCTGTTGTAACCCACGTTCTTTTAGCTCCGTTTTTCCCGCTGTCAAGTTCCTCTACACGCAGCGGTGTATGTATTGTTAAGGAATGTCCTGCGGCACTTCTTTCTCTATCCGGTGCGACAACATAGACATTATGTTTCTTTGATAATTCTTCTGTTAAAACTCTTATTCCGTTGGCAGTAATACCATCATCATTCGATACTAATATATTCATATATGCC
>CAMAGQ010000104.1 GCA_945833895.1 uncultured bacterium | reverse complement strand
TGTAACAAAATGTAACAGCCATCCTTCAAAATATTAAAGAAACCTTTCACACTTGCCGATATATAAAATATAGGAAACAAGATGAAAGGGTCAATACTATGGGTATGGCAGCATCACAGGCTAGATTTTTAAGTCTGACAGCAAGAAAAAATAATGTTGAATACGAAGGACAACAAATTAACCAACAAAGAACAACATTATCAAACGAATCTTCTAACTACTATAGCCAATTGTGTAATTTAGTAGTTCCAACTCCGCCATCAAGCGAAGATTACTCAAAAACTACTTACACATTTGTAGACGGCTCAGAAACTAATACAATCAACTCTTTAGTTGCAAAACAAAACGGTTTATATATTTTGAACTACACTCAATCTTACGAAACAGAAAGCGTTGTTTCTAACGGTTCTGTCGTTACTACCAAAAAAGTTGACGAAGCCGGAAATGTTTCATTCTACGTAGGTTCAACAAAATTGAGAGCAATGAACCCGAACGCTTCTGTTGAAGATCCTGATATCCAAAGCGATCCGTATTTGTCAACTTTGGAAAGTGCAGAAGTTCAAGATATTTTGACTATGGAAAATACTTACTTGTCATTGTTACAAGAAAAATACGGCGACCAGGATTGGTACGTAAGATACCAAAAGAACCCGACAACAGGCTCTTTTGAACCGGTATTTTACAACAAACAACAGGTTGATGAAGCAGACTATAGCGACAAAACAAGTGCATCATTATCAGGTATCAAGTCTTACGTTTACGGTACTACAACCGAAACAAGAGAGATTAAGAACGCTACAGCACGTGTTGACCAAGATACTTCAGGTCGTTATATTAACATCTATATCTATGAAACAAATTCAGACGGTTCTATTAAAACAGATGCTTACGGTAATGAACTTTACACTGAATACGGTTTGACAACAACAACTGAAAACGATGACAGAGCATACAACGATGCTATGAACCAATACAACTACAACAAAGCAAAATATGACCAAGATATAGAAGCGATTAACGCAAAGATTGAAATTATTCAAGGTCAGGATAAGAACTTAGAATTGAGATTGAAACAGTTAGATACAGAAGAAAACGCAATTTCAACAGAAATCGATTCAGTTAAGAAAGTTATTTCTAAGAACGTTGACAGTTCATTCAAAACCTTCAACGCATAGATTTGAACAAAAAAAGATTTTTCATATAAAAAATTTCCTTTCCCTTTTTCCTATTGATTTTCCAACGACTTTTTCCGGTCGTTTTTTTTTGCTTATTTGTTGAAAAGATATTCCGTTTTTTTCTTTAATTCGTCCAATTTCTCTCTATAATCAATACTTACGGGGGTTGGAACAGAGGTTTTTATCGCATCGACAAAAACTTTCGCGTTTTGCGGAGAATTATCGTCAAGAAATGCCTCGGAGGTTGCCGCATCAATTCTTGCGGGAACGATTAAACCGCTTTGGGTGTATATTTTTGAAGATTTTTCAGATGAAAGGTATTGAATTAATTTCAGGGCTTCTTTTTTATGTTTAGAAGTTTTTGTTATTGCCCAGCCTGAAACATCAATAGGTGTAATACTTCCCGCACTGCCTTTTGGAAATCCTGCGACATCCCACCTGAATTTTGCATCTTGTCTGTATTTTGGCACAAGCCAGCGTCCTGTTAAGTGCATTGCAAGTTTTTGCTGTAAAAACATTTGAGCCATTGTTGCACTTGCAGAGTCTGTTTTTAATGGTGCAATATGGTATTTGTTTCTCAAGTCAGCGTACACTTTTAATCCGATTTGAGTTGTTTTATCATCGTATCGCGGAATGCTTTCCAGCCCGAAACTCATCAAATATGGCAAATAAAACAACGGTTCTTCTTCAAAAGATATTCCGTAAACCTCCGGAGTGTGGGTTAATTTTTGTGCGGTTTGTAAAAATTCGTCATAAGTCCAGTTATTTTTAGGATAAGCAACATTGTACCTATCAAAAATATCTTTGTTATAGAAAATTACAAGTGTTGAAATATCTCTTGGAACGGCGTAAATTTTGTTCTTATAGGTCATTGCCTGAATAGATTTATCGAAAAATTTGTCGAATGAAAAATCTTTGTTGTAAGGTGTTAAATCTTCAAGGCAATTTGCGTTTGCGTAAATCGGCAGGTATTGATTATTGATAAAAATAACATCAGGGGCCGTATTTGAGGCAATCAGTAGGTGAATTTTTTGAAAATAATTCTGCGGAATGTGCAGGAAATCTATTTTAATTTCAGGATTTTCTTTTTCAAAATCTTTCAAAACGGGTTTTAAGATTTTAAGTTCAGATTCAGAACCCCACGATGCAAATTGAACGGTAACTTGTTTATTTTGCCCGTGGTGGTGATTATTTATATACAATCCGCTTGCAAGTAAAATCGCAAGCAGACTGCAAAATACAATAATTGTTTTCTTCATTATTCAAAACTAGATTTCTATGAGTGTTCCCATTTTGTCGTTTTCAACGTTAACCAGACATTTGTATCTGCCAAGTTTCACGATATAAACATTTCCGTCATCTCTGCGAACTTGAATAGGATTTTCAACAACTCTATCGAATTTCTTCAAGATAAAGATATTTTCTTTAATTTTTCCGACTATGGCAGAAACTCCATCCATATTGACTACATAAAAACCTTTATCAGCATCAATATTATATCCTGATTTTACGACAAGTCCGTCAACGTGTTGTTCAGGTTTGACTGTTGTTTGCGGAATGTGCGAATAGGAAGCCGAAATAGGATTTGATACTCCCGAGCGAACCATTGCTTCAGATGTCGGCATTTTTACTTTAGGCATTTCAGTAAGATTTGGTTTTTCCGTATCAAGAATTGACATATATTCATCTACGGATGATACCAAATAACTTTCTCTTTCTTTATTCATTCTTATTCCCTTCTTCGGCAAATATTTATCGCCGGCATTGATTAAATCTGTAGCAGCAAGTTGTGATTGTTCGTTGCTGATTTGTTTTGTGGTTTTAAGTTTAACGAATTTGCCTTCATTATAAGACTTGTTGCGAGATTCGGCTTTATCCGCACTAATCAATGTGCGTTGACTTTCTTTTAATGACATTGGCTTTGAGAAAGATTTCAATTTAATTTCGTTGAAACTTTTTAGGATAACGTCATTTTCTGATTGAACTTTTGCTTCCGGAGTCAGGTCTTTTTCAGCAGAAGGTGCTGAGTATGATTTTTCAAGTTCAAGCATTTTTGCTTTTACTTTTTCATTAACAACCTGATTATGATTTTTTTCTGCAACTTGTTCAGGTGTCAATTGTGCTTGTTCTAAGTTTGCAGGCTTTTTAAGTCCTGACATATCGGTAACGTAAGACATTGATGCAATATGCTTTTGTGGTTTGTTTGCATCTTCTTTTTCGTTGTATAACTTGTATTTTTCCTGCCAGTTAAGTTCTTCATTATTAACAATTTCGTAGTATTCTTTTTTACGTCTTTTGATATGGTTTTGGGCAGAAATGTTGAAGAAAGAATCAAGACGTGATTTGTCTTTGTTTGCCGAATGTTTAGCCGCATCAAATATCAGGTATAATATTCCGAGAATTACGGTTATTCCGCTTGTATAAAGTATCCAGAACGGAAATCCTGAAGATTTTGATTCTTCAACAGGAGTTTCAACGGCTTCTGCTGTAGTGTTTACATCTTCAACCTCAGGTGCAACGACAGGATTTTGTTCAATATTGTTTATTTCTTCGTTAACTTTTGCACTTTCAGAAGTGATTGAGTGGTTTACTCTTGGTTCTAAATCTACAATACGTTTTCCGTTGTTGTCGTATTTCATTTTAGGTACATACGAACTTCCCTGCTCCATTGAGTTTACCGAAGGTGTTTCTTTTTTCGGTTTAACTGTTTGTTTTACAGGTTTTTCAGGTTGTTTTGCCTGTGCGATTTTTTTATTCGCAGCAGGTATTATATTATTTTTTACTTTTGGATAATCTATGTTGATTATCTTAGGCATAGCAGAAGTTTTTTGTTGTTGTGCTGACGGAGTTTGAGTTGTCGGCTTAGTTTGTGTTGCAGGTTTTGCGGAAGTTGCTTTGACCGCAGGTTTTTGTTCAATATTCGTATAGTTTTTGGCGATAAGAGCACGAGCATCTTTTTGTGCTTGAGATAGCGGTGCTGTTTTTGCCATGTGGGTTTTAATATTAATCGGTTTTGTTGTTCCAAAGGTAACCTTTGTATAACCGCCGATGCCGTCATTTACATGTTTTACGTCGATATCGGTAATCAAATCTCTTACTGCACCGAAACTTGGGGCTACAGATGCCGAACTTGCCGTATTTGGAAGAAGAACGACGTATCTGTTACTTGATTTTCTTGTGGCAACAGAATTTGGAGAATCCATTGTTGTATAGAAAGTTACATCAACGGTATCTGCGACTGATGATTTTCTGACATCCATTTGAATTAAGTTGTTTGTTTCTGCCAATGCAGAGGTTACACATGTCCCTAAAATTGTCATTGCACAAGCAATTATAATATTTTTTCTACTTTTCATATATTCCTGTTATTTTTTTAAACTACACGTATATATATCACTAATAATATAATACTCTAGAGTAAAATTTTTTGCTAGTTTATATAATTTATGTTACAATATGTGTATGAAAAGTGGATTTGTTGCAATAATAGGTCGTCCTAATGTCGGTAAATCAACGCTTTTGAACCAAATTTTGGGTCAAAAGATTGTTATAACAACCGATAAGGCACAAACAACAAGAAAAAGAATAAAAGGAATTCTCACAAACCCCGAGGGGCAAATTGTTTTTGTCGACACTCCCGGGGTTCACAAACCGTTGAATAAACTTGGCGAATTTCTGCTTGATGAAGCGAAAGTTGCCGTTCCGGATGCGGATGTTATTTTGTTTCTTGTTGACGGCTCTGAACCTGCGGGAAAAGGCGATAAATGGATTGCTCAAAATCTTTTGCAAACAAATATTCCGCTGCTTATTGTTATGAACAAGGTTGATAAGGTTAAAAAGCCTGAAAAAATCGAGGAAAATTTATTAACCTACAAAACACTTTTTGAACAAAATTTTCCTGTTGTGAAAATTTCCGCTAAAACAGGCAGAAATATTGATACTTTGATAAAAAATATTTATAAAAAATTACCCGAAGGGGAACTTCTTTACCCTGACGATGTTGTGACGGAAGAAACTATGCGTGATGTTACGGAAGAGGTTATCAGGGAAAAAATTCTCCTTAATACATCTGATGAAATTCCTCACTCTGTCGCGGTGAAGGTTACAAATTATCAGGAAAAAGAAGATATTGACAGAATTTACGCTGATATTTACTGCGAACATAAAAGCCAAAAAGGGATTTTGATAGGTAAAGGCGGAAGTTTACTCAAAAAAATCGGCACAGAAGCAAGACTTGAACTTGAAAAAATCGTAGAGAAAAAGGTCTACTTGGAACTTCAAGTTAAAGTCGAAAAAGATTGGCGAAAGAAACAAAAAAGTTTGAAAAACTTCGGTTATCAACAAGAAAAAGAGAGTTAGATTTTTGGGTGCTGATAATTTAAAGATAATTATTCCTCACCTTATTTGCCCAACTTTGCGATGCTGAAATAAATTCAGCATGACACAGAGTGTTTGCACAGTTCCCTCCCTTTCTGAGGGAGCGAATTTACGTACGGACGGAGTGAAACGAGTCCGGATAGCGAACAGATTGAGCCTACTACTGCGTAGCAGTTTTGGCGAAACTCTGTGAGCGTGGAGTAAATTCAAGACGGGGAGTAAG
>CAMAGQ010000103.1 GCA_945833895.1 uncultured bacterium | reverse complement strand
ATAAATATTAAAGTGTTTCGGTATAAAAATAAATAAAAAACAGGTACATATTTTATTTTGTACCTGTCTTTTGCTTGGTTTTATAAGTATTTACGCTTGTCTTTCTTGTCTTACGTTATTCATAATATTTTCAAATTCTTTATCATCAATGGTTTCTTTTTCAAGAAGTTCTTTTGAAATTTTTTCAAGCATATCACGATTTTCAGTCAGCAAGCGTTTTGCAAGTTCGTATCTTTCATCAACGATGGCTTTTATTTCCTGATCGATTTCATAGGCAACTTGCTCCGAGTAATCTCTCTGGTGTCCGAAATCTCTGCCCATAAATACGTTTTCTTGATTTTTACCGTAAGCCATAGTTCCGAGTTTGTCGGACATACCCCACGCAGTAACCATTTTTCTTGCAATATCGGTAACGTTAATCAAATCCTGAGAAGCACCCGTACTTACGTTATCTTTGCCGTAAACGATTTCTTCAGCAGCACGACCGCCGAGAGAAACTGTGATTTTTGCAAGTAATTTTGCTTTACTTACATGAACTTTTTCATCTTTAGGTCTTGTCCAAGTTACACCCAAAGCCATTCCGCGAGGAATAATTGAAACCTTGTGTAATTCATTTGCTTCTGGTAACAATTTATCAATTAACGCATGACCTACTTCGTGGTATGATGTTAACTCTTTATCCGCATCAGTTAAAACTTTGCTGCGTTTTTCAATACCCGCAATTACTCTGTCGATTGATTTATCAATATCGTCCATAGTAATCAAGGATTCACCATTTCTTGCAGCAAGTAAAGCAGATTCATTGAGTAAATTTTGCAAATCTGCACCCGTAAATCCCGGAGTTCTTTTTGCAAGAACTTTCAAATCTACATCTTTATCAAGTTTTTTATTTTTAGCGTGAACTTCAAGAATTTGTTCTCTGCCCTTGACATCAGGTGCGTTAATATAAATTTGCCTGTCAAATCTTCCAGGTCTTAAAAGTGCGTTATCAAGAATGTCAGGTCTATTTGTTGCAGCGATTACGATAATATTTGTGTTAACATCAAACCCGTCCATTTCAACAAGCAGCTGGTTAAGAGTTTGTTCACGTTCATCATGCCCGCCGCCTAAACCTGCACCTCTTTGACGTCCCACAGCATCAATTTCATCAATAAAAATTATACAAGGTTGGTGTTTTTTTGCCTGTTCAAACAAATCTCTCACACGGCTTGCACCGACACCGACAAACATTTCAACAAAGTCAGAACCTGAAATTGAGAAAAACGGAACATTCGCTTCACCTGCAACTGCTTTTGCCATAAGTGTTTTACCTGTCCCAGGAGGTCCTACAAGCAAAACGCCTTTCGGAATTTTTGCTCCCAGTTTCATATATTTTTCGCCGTTTTTCAGAAAATCAACAATTTCTTCTAGTTCTTTTTTCTCTTCGTCAATACCCGCAACATCATTAAATGTCGTCTTAACTTTGCTGTCTAAAAGCATTTTAGCCTTGCTTTTACCAAAGGACATTGCCTGTGAACCACCCGCTTGAATTGCTTTTATCATCATTCCGAGGGTTATTATACCGAAGATAATTATTAAAAATGTTCCGATATTTCCTGCCATTTGGTTTGATTCTGTGGTTTTCTTCACCGTTATATCAGCATCAGACTCGTTTAATTTAGTCATTAACTCATTGTCATTTGCCGGAATTTGAACTTTATACTGTTTAATCGGCATCTGTGAATTGTTTTCAGGTGTCAAAAACGGCGAAACAGTGTTTTTCTGAGTTTTTTTGTCAGAAACCTGATTTGCCCCCGGTTGTTCTTTTGGAACTGCGATAATTTTGTCTTCAAATTTTTCTATTTTAGAAAATTCTTTGTTTTCTAACTTTTGAAGAAAATGGGTATAAGAAATTTCAGAAGTGTCTGTCGTCGGACCGCTCATAAATATTGTTGAAAGAAATACCAGCACAACTATTGCTAATATTACGTACATGCCCATGGATTGACTTTTGTTCATTTAAAATAACCTTTCAAAAAATATATCTCTCTAGTTTGTATGATAATTATAACTTAAAAAGATGAAAATGTGAACTGTTATTTTATTTAAAAATAATTACGGAAATAATTGCCGAAAGAACAATTGGGATATTGTAATGAAGAAATGTCGGAACGCAGGTATCCCAAACATGATTGTGCTGATTATCCGCGTTTAGTCCTGATGTAGGGCCAAGTGTTGTATCAGATGCAGGAGAACCCGCATCCCCAAGGGCAGCAGCGGCGGCAAGCAATATTACCATAGACGGAACGCTGAACCCTAATTTGACGCATATCGGAATATACAAAACCGCAAGAATTGGAATTGTACCAAACGACGTTCCAATACCCATAGTAATAAACAAACCGACAAAAAGCATCAGACATGCCGCGATTATTTTACTCGACATCATAAACGGAGTTACAGTAGAAATAAGGCTGTCCACACCGCCTGTTGTTTTCATCACATTAGCAAAGCCTGCTGCTACAAGCATTACAAACGCAACATATCCCATTAATCCGACACCTTCATTGATTAATTTATCCATTTTATCGTGGTCGATTGCTCTAAAACCAAAAATTACGGTCAAACCGACTAACGCACCAAGCGGAAGAGAATTTGTCCACAATTGAACAACAAGAGTTAAAATCGCCGCTGTTAGAGTTATATAATGGTTTTTATTCAAATGTAAATCTTCTTTTTCCTCAGGTAGTTTTACCTCAAGATTTTCATAAGTCCTTGGTTTTCTGTAAGAAACAAATATCGCAATAAGATATCCGACAAACATTCCTAAGCCGATAATCCACGTATATTTCCAGATATCACTCTTTAAAATATGAATACCGTTCAACGTTAAATTTTCAGCAATCAAACCTTGAAAAATAAGTCCAAACCCTGCAGGAATTGCAATATACGGAGCCTTTAACCCGAAAGCAAGTGCACTTGCAACCGCACGTCTATCTATATTCAATTTGTTCATCACACCAAGCAGCGGCGGAATGAGTATCGGTATAAACGCAATATGTATCGGGATTAAATTTTGTGAAAGTATTGCGATACCTGTTAATATAAAAATCAACAGGTATTTTTTAGATTTAATACTTCCCGCTATTTTTTTAGAAAGTAACTGTGCCAGTCCGGTATGAGTCATTGAAGCCGCAAACGCTCCGAGTAAAATATAACTCAATGCAGTTTCAGAATTCCCGCCCATTCCCGCAATAAAAACATTCATAACTTCATTCAAATTCAAATGCCCTGCAAGTCCGCCGATTACAGATGATACAATAAGTGCAAGCAATACATTAACTCTGCATAAACATAAAATACAAAGTAATACCACTGAAATAATTATTGGATTTGTTATAAATGAAATCATACTTCTACCTGAATTTGCTTTTATTTGATGTGAATATTATAGCAAGGGAACATCTTGCTGCATCCTTCAATCCGCTGAAGAGTAATATCGACAGGTGCAAAAACTTTGAATTGATTTGAAAAATCTTCAATCTGCATTTTCTTGCTGTCATTTGGAATTATATAATACTTGTAAAACATATCACCCTTATCGTTTATTATCATATACTTTTTGTTTTTAGAATATTTCAAAGTAATGTCGCCTTTTTGAAGTTCTGAAACTTTTATAATTGTATAGTCGTCAAAAAGTTCCTTAATTGAGGCTATACTCATTTTTTCCGTAATAAAACTTATACCGTTAAAACCAACCTTATACATTTCAAAAACTTTTGGAAAATATGAGTATAATTCTTTATCTCTCAAAAATTCCTGACTGCCTTCTCCAAGCCAGAAATTATCTTTTTTAATCTGCTGATTTTCTGTTGTAAGATGATAAACGGTATATCCGCCGTTACCTTCAGGATAACCGAGTTGGAGAACTATATCTTCAACAGACTCTAAATCATCTCTTTGCGGTTCATATTCGTGCCATTCACGCTTATTCATATTGTATGTCCACAAATATTGACCGATTCTCGGCATATTTGATTTGCTTGAAATATCATCTTTATCACTGCCGAAAATCAAACTAAAAAAGAATATAACAATTATAACAACGGCGATAATACCTGCAATATAGCGTTTTTTCATATCAAAAAATCCTCTTTGTATCCCTATCTCATATACAAGAATACCACAATCAAAGTTCGTTTGTAAAATTTATTTTTTACATCTTAATAAATTACCACATTGGCTAATTTATTCTTTTTTACATTTTTCTTTTAATATAATTAATCTTTTTCATACTTCCAGCTATTCTTAATTCCAACGAGTCTCATTTGAGACTCTTTTTTTTAGTTTATATTTGTTTATATATAATTTATTTAATAATTTGTTTAAGATATCATAGAAACATGGATATTAATGAAGTTAATGCTATTTGGGATAAGGTTAAGGCTGATTTAGAGGAAAATTTACCTGAACACGTGTTCAGTAACTGGGTCAATCCTTTAGCCGCCGTTGATTGCGAAAACAATACGCTTGTTTTGTATTCCCCACACTCAATGGCTGTCGATATACTCAAAAAAAGTTGGTACAATATTATTAAAAATTCCGTCAAAAAAGTTCTTGGCGAAAACGCTTCCTGTTCTTTGAGTTACGATACCGAATATGCAAAAAGTTATATTAAAACTCAGAAAAACGAATTGAAACGTCAAAAAGCCGGTCAATCAGAAGAAGAACGTAAGCAGGAAGATTCAAAAACCGTATTAGCCAAAATGCAATCCAGTGCTAATTTGAATTTGAATTTGAAGTTTGAAAATTTTGTTGTGGGTGATAATTCAAAATTTGCATATAACGTTGCTTACACTGTTGCAAATAACCCTTCAAAACAATTTAACCCGCTGTTCATATATGGCTCGTCAGGCTTAGGCAAAACTCATCTGTTGCAGGCAATCGGACATTATATTATATTTAACAAGCCGGAATTAACGGTAAAATACGTCCGCATGGAAGAATATTTTAATGAAATGATGCGTTGTTATAAGTTAAACGAATCTCCGGGGGCTAAGAAAAGGCAGTATTGCGACAATACGGCAATGAGAAAATTCCACCAGAAATTCAGCAATGTTGATATTTTATTGATGGACGATATTCAATTCCTTGAATCTAAACTCAAAACCATGGAAGATTTTTTCTCAACTTTTGAGGCTTTGTACACAAATAACAAACAAATTGTAATAGCATCAGACAGAGAGCCAAAAGATATTCCAAAGCTGGACAAACGACTCAGAACCCGTTTTGAAATGGGAATTGTGGTGGATATTTTACCTCCTGATTTTCAAACTCGCTATGAAATTGTTAAGGCTTACGCTAAAGAATTGGATATTGAAGCAGAGGATGAAGTGTTTAAGTTCATTGCTGAGAATTTTGACAACAACGTAAGAGAGTTAAAAGGTGCATTCAATAAAGTCAGTGCGTTTGCAAGTTTTTCTGATATCGGCGTGATTTCGCTTGAACTTGCTCAAAAAGTTCTGAAAAATTCTATCAAAAAAAATGAGTTGACTGTTGATATTATAGCCAAAGCCGTTGCTGATTATTTTGGTGTAACGATTAAGGATTTAAAAAGTACGGCAAGACAACAAAAGATTTCAAACGCAAGACAGGTTACCGCGTATCTGGCAAGAGAAGTGTTAGAGTTGAGTTATGAAGCAATTGCAGAATTTCTGGAGAAAAAACACACTACAATTTTATATTCTTGCGAAACTGTTGGCGAAAAAATAAAAGTTAATTCTGATTTTACCAAAACAATCGAAGAG
>CAMAGQ010000102.1 GCA_945833895.1 uncultured bacterium | reverse complement strand
CAAGCCTATGCTTCGTAGCGTTTAAATGATTTTTCTACAGATTTTGATATAACCTGTTTTACTGTTTCGTATTCGGTTGTTAGTGATGAAATTTCTGTATCAAGATTTTTCATCCGCATATCTATAGTATCTTCTTTGTGTTCAATTTTTGCTTTTTCAGTATTATATTTAGCCTCAGCAATAGCGATTGCGTTATCATCAGTTACCTCTAAAATCGCACGGTCTGTTGTGTATGAACCCTGATAATAGTATCCGTCTTCCGCAATTGATGAAATAAACGCAAGTCCGTTTTTGAATAAATCGGTCATATATTCAACGTTTTCAATCTGGTCATTTTCAGTCCAGCCATTCATACAGATTTGGTTGAATAGTGCATCGTAGAAGTTTGCGTACAAATTATCTTCATCGCTGTCAACTTCGGTTTGTGTTGCAATGGTAAATTTGAAATCACTGCGTTTAGGATCATAGAATACGGTATCTCCGCGAGAACCTCTATTGTACTGGTATGATGATTGATCAATACCTTCCTGATATTCAACAAATGCTGTTAAAAATGCTTGAGTTAAGGTATTCAAGTTAACTGCAGCACTGTGTTTGTTACCGCCGTTTCCTGCATCTCCGCAATAGGATGCATACGTACCAAGTGATGAAAATGCTCTTTGAGAAACGGTATCAGCTGTATTCTTCTTCCATTTCCAGTATGTTCCTGCAGATGCTTCATCTATCGCATCACGGAAAGTTTTATTATCTTCACCTCTATCGCCATGTTCACGGTCATGACGACCACCTGTTACATAGTCAGGGTGTTTTTGAATAAGTTCTGTTGCAATTTGTTGAACATTGGAATTCGGATAAATAATATCGTATATTGCGTTTGCCGCATATTGTAAGGCTGCTTCATTAGCTTTTACGCCACCAAGAACACTGCCAAACATTTCTACAAGGTAGTCAGTGAAAGATGTTTCTTGACCTTCAGCACCGCATATTACTCTTTGCAAGTGAGCAACTTCTGTAATAGAAGTAGCAGCACCTTTAGGGCTGGAAAGAGTCCATACATACTGAGTTTCATTACTCAACAAGTCTTTTAATGTAATACTGCCGTCTTCATTCATATTGTCGTAAGTAGCATTTTTATTACCGCTTGCGTTATAAACATCAACACGCATACCGCTGCCGCCAAGTCCGTTACTGTCAAGGTAATCATTTCCGCCGGCATCTCCTTCCTGAACTGCGAAAGTCAACCCAAAGTCAAATGTTGAGGTATCGCCGGTTGATGCGGTAATTAAATTGACTAATTCATCATAAGTAACTTCTGTTAATCCGAAACTTACATTTTTAGTTGATCCAAAACCGATAGTATTTGCGTAGGTTACGGCTTCAATTGCAGCTGCTTTACCCGGGGTAATAACGCTTTCTGCAGCAAGTGCTTCAATAAATGCGTTACGAACCGTGCTTGACGGAGTTCCTGTAAGACCTTCAGCAGGAATACCTGCCGCTCTTGCCGCTGCTGCAAGTGAAGAATTTAAGATTACTCTATTGTTAGCATCGGTAACAGTTTTCGGATAATAATCGTTATAAATGGAAGGTGTCATAAGTAAATCATAGTCAAGAGCCATGTTTGTTGCACCGGTTCCATAGTAATCGTAAACTAATTTTGTTTGACTCAAAGCATTTTGATAAGTGTCAGAAACAGTTTCCATGTCTCTCGCCAATGCAAGTTTTTGATGCGACAAAGCCATAGACGTGAACTCACAATCTGCTTTTCTGGCAGTTATGGTTAATAATCTTGCTTGTGATGCTGCTAAACCCATTGTTTTCCTTTCAAAATAGTTTTCGTAACTTATACTTTGAGGTATACATGTCTGTTATCGGCATTTTTACTATTTTTCTTTAATAAATTACACGTATTTTGTTACAAAAGTTAATAAATTTAATTATACTATTTTTGGGTTATGATAGAAACATAGCATGGTTTTTTGTTGCGATTTAATAAAATCATATAGCACCGTGTTATTTAAAAGAGTTATAAATAATTAGTGTAAATAAGAAGAGGGAAAAAAATGGGAAAAAGAATTGGTATTGACGTCGGCGGAACTAACGTTAAGATTGCACTTGTAGACGACAAAGGTAAAATTATTTATTCAAACAGTGTTCCGACTTATGCTCAAATGGGTTACGAATACACTGTTAACAATATTAAACAGGCAATCAAAGACTTGATGAGAGAAACAAATACAAAAACTACGGATATTCAAGGTATCGGGTTTGATTTTCCGGGACAAGTTGATTACAAAACAGGCGTTGTAAAATTAGCACCGAACATTCCGGGGTGGGTTAACGTTCCTATCGCAAAGATGATTGAAGATGAATTCCACATTCCTACAAGAATTGATAACGACGTAAGATGTGCAGCACTTGGCGAATTGAAATTCGGAGCCGGAAAAGGTTGCGAAAACTTTGTATGTATTACAGTCGGAACAGGTATCGGTTCAGGTCTTGTAATTAACGGTCAGTTAGTTCGCGGAGCAGCAAACGCAGCAGGTGAAATCGGTCATATTAAACTACAAATGCACGACGGCCCTATTTGCGGATGCGGTGACACTGGATGTTTAGAAGCGTTTGCTTCAGGTCCTTCTATCGTTGCTATGGCTCAAGAATACCTGAAAGGCGGAAAGTCTACAAAATTCAGAGAAATGGCAGGCGTTGACGGCGAAATTACTCCATATATCGTTGCAAAAGCCGCAGAAGCAGGCGACCCTGTTGCGAAAAGAATTTTTGAAATTATCGGCGGTTACATCGGTATTGGTTTGGTTAGCGTAATCAACCTGCTTAACCCTGAAAAAGTAATCATCGGCGGCGGTGTTGCAGAAGCAGGCGACTTACTTCTTGAACCTATCAGAAAAACAATTAAAGAAAGAGCAATGGTAATTGCAGGAAATTCTGTAGAAATCGTACCTGCTCAACTTGGGAATTCAGCAGGTGTAATCGGAGCAAGTATGCTTGTAGAAGGCTAACAACAGCCCTTCGATTTGCAAGAATAATTTAAAAATAATATTACAAGAACAACGGATATTTAATAAAAAAATGCCCGTTGTTTTTTGTATTTATAGTACCCGTTTCAAATGATATGCGAACTCAAATCTATTAAGCATAATTAAATTTTCTGACATCAAAGAGTTATATAAAAATTTTTCTTGTTGTATAATAGCAATGTAATAAGAAGATTTTTAAATTTATATAAAAAGAGAGGTCATGATGGAAACATTAACTGCAGAGGGCTTAATCACAAAAATTATCGGGCCGGTTATTGACGTAGAATTTCCGGCAGGGGAGTTACCGGGGATTTATACCGCATTGAATATTTACAATGACAACGGGGAAAAAATTGTAGCAGAAGTTCAACAAATGCTTGGCTCAAACAAAGTTAGAACCGTTGCAATGTCATCAACTGACGGTTTAAGACGCGGAATGAAAGTTATTAACACTGGCGAACCGATAAAAATTCCTGTAGGAAAAGCAATCTTAGGCAGAATTCTAAACGTTGTCGGCGATGCTGTTGATAACATGGGTGAAGTAAAAGCAGATACCTACTTGCCAATCCACCGTGAATCTCCAAAACTAACCGACCAAAACACGGATATTGAAATCCTTGAAACAGGTATTAAAGCAATCGACTTGCTGCAACCTTACCAAAAGGGCGGTAAAATCGGTCTGTTCGGCGGTGCGGGCGTTGGTAAAACAGTTCTTATCCAAGAATTGATTCACAATATTGCAATGGCACACAACGGCGTTTCCGTATTCGGCGGTGTCGGCGAAAGAACCCGTGAAGGTAACGACCTTTGGAACGAGTTTAAAGAAAGCGGAGTTCTTGATAAAGTTGGTCTGGTTTACGGTCAGATGAACGAACCGCCCGGAGCAAGAATGAGAGTCGGGCTTTCAGCACTCACTGCGGCTGAATACTTCAGAGATTACTCAAAACAAGACGTGTTGCTGTTTATTGATAACATTTTCAGATTTACTCAAGCAGGTTCAGAAGTTTCTGCCCTGTTAGGACGTGTACCATCTGCGGTTGGTTATCAACCGACACTTGCAACTGAAATGGGTGAACTTCAAGAAAGAATTACATCAACCAAAGACGGTTCTATTACATCAGTTCAGGCAATTTACGTTCCTGCCGACGACTTGACTGACCCGGCTCCGGCAACGACATTCTCTCACCTTGATGCTTCTACCGTATTATCAAGAAACATTGCATCTTTGGGTATTTATCCTGCGGTTGACCCGCTTGAATCAAACTCAAGAGCCTTAGACCCGAACGTTATCGGTGAAGAACACTACAACGTAACCCGTAAGGTTCTTGAAATACTTCAAAAATACAAAGAATTACAAGACATCATTGCGATTTTGGGTATGGATGAATTGTCAGAAGCCGATAAAGAAACAGTTAACAGAGCAAGAAAAATTCAAAAATTCTTATCTCAACCGTTCTTTGTTGCCGAACAATTCTCAGGTATCAAAGGTAAATACGTTAAAATAGAAGATACAATCAGAGGTTTCAAAGAAATTATCGAAGGTAAGCACGATGATTTGCCTGAACAAGCCTTCTATATGGTTGGAACTATTGATGAAGCCGTTGAAAAAGCAAAATCTATTGAGGAGTAATTTATGAATCTAAAAATTATCACTCAAGAAAAAGTTGTTTTTGAAGGCGAAGTTGATGCCATCTATACAAAAGGTATAGACGGTGAGTTCGGTATCCTAAAAGGACATATTCCTGTGATGAGTTCGCTTGATATCGGCGTTACCCGTGCTGTCGTAGGCGATGAAACAAAACAGTTTACGACAATGGGCGGAATACTTCAATTCAAAGACAATGAATGCTTGATACTTACAACACTTGCCGAATCCGATGAAGAAATTGATGAAGCAAGGGCAAGAGATGCTCTTGAAAGAGCAAAAAGACGACTTCGTAACGCTGAAGCCAGAATGGAGGCAAAACGTGCAGAAGCAGCAATCGCAAGAGCAGAAGCAAGATTAAAAGCAAAATTATCTAAGTAATAAAACGTATTTGAGGGGCTAAAATGGATAATTTAAACAACTATATTGAACATACTTTATTAAAACAAGATGCAAAAAAAGAAGATTTGCTCAAACTTTTTGACGAAGCAAAGGCAAATAATTTCCTCGGGGTTTGCATAAATCCCTGCTACGTTAAATTGGCAAAAGAAAACCTCAAAAATTCAGACGTAAAAGTCGTTACGGTAATAGGTTTTCCGCTCGGAGCGAACACCACAGAAACAAAGATTTTTGAAACAATTAATGCAATAAAAGACGGTGCCGACGAAATCGACATGGTTATCAACGTGACAAAAGTTAAAGACAAAGAAACCGAATTTATCGTCGACGAAATCAAACAAATAAAAGCAGCCTGCCAAGGTCATAATTTGAAAGTTATACTTGAAACAGACCTGCTTGAAAAAGACGAAATCAAATACGCTTGCGAATGTGCAATAAAAGGCGGAGCAGATTTTGTCAAAACCTCAACAGGATTTGTAAAAGGCGGCGTCGGAGCAAAAGCCGAAGATGTTGAACTTATGTACCAAACAGTGAATTTTGCGGGTCTGCAAGTGAAGGCATCAGGCGGAATTCGCGACAAAGAAGCCGCACTAAACATGATAAAAGCCGGTGCGGTACGACTTGGCACAAGTTCCGGAGTAAAAATCATCTCGGAGGGGTAAATGTTGTTACCAACTGCCTAGGGATTTGCTATACTTTGGTCTTTTGGGGGGTAAGGGGTAAATGTTGCTACCAACT
>CAMAGQ010000101.1 GCA_945833895.1 uncultured bacterium | reverse complement strand
GCAAGTTACAGGGATTTGGAAGATATTGTTGCAGAAGAGATGATTGATTTGGGTATAGAAAAGAAAGATTTGCCAAAACTTATTGATAAACTTGAAAAAGACATGCACAAGGCGGCTAAAATTTTGGACTTTGAACGTGCCGCTCAAATAAGAGATCAATTGAAAAAACTACGAGAAATGAAAGACTAAAAAAGGTTCTATGTAATTCATAGAACCTTTTTTACAAGTCACCCCATTCTTATAAATGAGATTTATTTTTTATCTTTGATGTTATTAGAAATCGAATTGATAATATTTCTTTTGAAATCAACATCGACAGAATCGCCTGTAACATCTCCGAAACTTGTATTGAATTGATATTCAGAGTCATCACCTTTTACAAATTCAGTCGCCGCTTGAGCGAAGTAATTTCCAAGGATAGAAATATTGATAACTCCGACACAAGAACAATAAGCAACGAATGTCCAGTGGTCAAACGGTACTTTAAAGAAGAAGAACAGGTATGCTACCGGCCCGACTAACAGTGCGTTTACGATTGCCCATTGCGGGATTACGAATAACAAATGCACTAAAACATCTGTGCAAGATTCAAAAATAACCTTGAAATTAAAGCCTTGTTTTATTGATTGGAATTTTGCAAAAGCAAGGTATGAAGTTAAAATAATTGAACCGCAGATTAACCAAACTATAATATGGTAAATCGTGTTGAAATGCGGAACGCCTTCCACTGGGAAATTGTATTTAGTCAAATAATAACCAATCATCCCGAAAATTGAGCCGACAGGAAGAAGAACAACAAGAGTTTTTACCAATCCGACAATAAAAGAAATCGGGTTGAGGGTCAATACTTCCTGTTTATTCGCTTTAACATTATAAATTGCCTGCGTAAACAGCCCAAATATCAATATTAGCAATATCGGAGCGAAAGTGTTAAATAACGCCATTTGTCCAATCATGAAAAAATGAGCAACAAAATATACCGGAATTGCGAATAGTACAATTTTTGCGTATGCAAATCTTTCACTAAATGCGTCACGAAACGCATCTATCATTGAAGCCATAAAACCTCCTTAATTTATTTACGTATAACAATTTTAACCTTGAATTAGACGTTTCAATTCTGCAGGTTTTGAAGATTTTTGAACAGCATCTTCAATTGTAACCAAACCTTTTTTGAACAAATCTGCAAGAGCATTTTCCAAAGTCTGCATGCCAGAGCCTGAACTTGTTTGGATTGTTGAGTAAATCTGAGCCGCTTTTGCTTCTCTGATTAAGTTTGCAATTGCAGGTGTTACGACCATGATTTCCTGAGCCATAACACGACCTTTTTTAGAACCGTCCGGCTGACGTTTTGGAAGTAGTGTTTGTGAGAATACAGCTACAAGAGAGTTTGCAAGCTGTACACGGATTTGCTGTTGCTGACCTTCCGGAAATACGTCGATAATACGGTCAATAGTTTGTGCAGCTGAAGAGGTGTGAAGTGTACCAAACACAAGGTGACCTGTTTCTGCTGCTGTCAAAGCAAGTGCGATAGTTTCGTGGTCACGCATCTCACCTACCAGAATGATATCAGGGTCTTCACGAAGTGCTGATTTCAGAGCATTTGCAAATGATCTGGTATCCATACCCAACTCTCTTTGGTGAATAATTGAGTTTTTAGAAGTGTGAACAAATTCGACAGGGTCTTCAATTGTCAAAATATGTTCTGCACGGGTTCTGTTGATATAGTCAATCATCGCCGCAAGGGTTGTTGATTTACCTGAACCTGTAGGACCTGTTACAAGGATAAGACCTCTTGGCTTTTCAGCAATTGTTGTAACAATCGGAGGCATTCCCAATTCTTCAAGTTGAGGTGCTGTTGTTGCAATCGTTCTGAATGCGGCAGCGTAAGCCCCTTTATCTTTGTAGAAGTTAACCCTGAAACGTCCGATGCCTTCAACACCGTAAGAAAAGTCAAGTTCCCAATCTTGTTCTAAGTGACGTCTTTGTTCGTTTGACAACATAGGGAACAACAAGTGTTCAACATCTTCTGCTGTCAACGGTTCGTAATCAAAACGTACCAACTTACCGTCAATACGTCCTACCGGCGGTAACATACTTGATATGTGTAAGTCAGATCCGCCTCTTTCTTTTAACTCGTTTAATAAATCTTCAATAACCATATATTTCTCCAACCTTATTCTGTATATTTCATTATTGCATCACTGTCATTTGCTGCCATTTCAATCAGCAGGTAAACCATATATGCACCCAGTGCAACTGCTTTCGGGTCAAGACTGGTTTTATTTGCTGCTTCTATGATTGCAGTATTTACTTCAGGATTTTCTTCCTTTATGTAATGAATCATTTTCTTTCGCCATGCAGGCATATCTTCAAAAATTTCTGCAAATGCTGTTGTTGCAATATCCTCTGTGATAACCGGTAACATATTTGATAAAGCCCTTCCTCTCTTATATTCTTAATATACTAATTATACAATAAATTTCTGATAATGTCTATATATCAATAAAAGTCGTATGTTTGCAGTATAATTACTTCTATGAGGTTGATAAGTTTAAAACTAACAAATTACAGAAATTGTAAAGACTTATTTTTAAGTTTTGATAAGACTAAAATTCTTATTATCGGTAAAAACGCACAGGGGAAAACAAATATTTTGGAAAGTATTTATTTCCTCTCAACTCTGAAAAGTCCGAGAACCTCAAACTCTGTCGAACTCATAAATTTTGACAAGGATCACTTTCGAATTGAAACAGATATAATCAAATCAAACACTGATATTTCAATGTCGTACGGTTACAACAGAGAAAAGAAAAGAGAGATTCGGCTAAATAACGTTAAATCTACCATAAAGGATTTTAAATCTGTGTTAAAAACAGTGTTGTTCGCCTCCTCAGATTTGCTCTTGTTAAGAGGAGTTCCGCAAGATAGGCGGGATTGGTTAGATAGAGCGATTTCGCAGATTTATCCTGCTTACGACGACAGGCTTTCAAAGTATGACAAAATCCGTGTACAGAAAAATAATTTCTTAAAGGCTTGTGCAAAAGCAGGCACTATGGATGAGTCTTTACTTGATGTGTTCAATGAACAACTCTCAATAACAGGCAGTAACATTATTTACATCAGAAAAAAATACCTCAAGGAAATAGAAAAAATTGCACAGGAAAAACATAAAACAATAAGCGAAACAGAACACCTCCGAATTATGTACGACTGTAGTTTTTTAGGGGTTAACAAGGAAATTGAAGATATTGAAGTTATAAAAGAAAAGTTTGACCTGTCGCTTGAAGAAAGAAAACAAGAAGAAATCAGGCGATGTCAGTCTTGTGTCGGACCGCATAGGGATGATATTATTTTTTATATAAACGAACAAGAGGCTACAAAATTCGCCTCGCAAGGTCAGCAAAGAACAATCGTTCTGTCTTTGAAACTTTCGGAACTTGATATTATTACAGAAAAAACAGGAGATGAACCGATTTTACTGCTTGATGATGTATTGGCGGAACTTGACGACCTTAGGCAGAATTACCTGTTAAAATCAATCAATCCGAACACGCAAACGATTATAACCTCTGTTGATACAATTCTTTTTGAGGATGAATTTCTAAAAGACGTAGAAATTTACAAAATCGATAACGGAAATTGCACTACATAAATGTACAGGTAAGAGCCGGACAACTCTTACCTGTTTGAAGTTTATGCAACGTAAATTACTGTTGGAATTTTATCAATATCTGCCATAACCTTTTCCATATTGTGTGATGCCAACTTAACTCTTTCTGCGAAAGTTCGTTCTTCTTTTGGCTTTTTCTTGATTTCTTCAATTTCCTTTAATTCAACCATCGCACGTTGTTCTCTGATTTTTCGAACAATGGCATCCATTGGATTGTTTTCTTTTTTTCTGTTTGGGGCAATAACATTTGAACCTGCAACATTTAATCCTGATACATCTAACATAATACACACTCCTTTACCTTTTTTACTACCGAGTTGAATTGTTTATTATAAAACCTTTTTTTTGAGAATTTTGCGGGTTTTAAGAGTTTTTTGTAATATATATTTACAAACGGTCAAATTTACCCCCTCAATAAAGACCAAAAACAGCAAGAGCAAAACTAAAATAGTTTCGCCCTTACTTTTTATAAAATTTTACCTGATAAATTATTTTTCTTTTATTGAACCTGTCAATAACGCTGCGATTAGCAAGCAAGCCGCACCGATAAAGAATGTGTATTCATAGTGGTAATTCAAGTAGCCGCCTGCGTTTATGACTGATTGGTTTATAATCCATGCAACAAGAGTACATACAAACACTTGCGGGCCTGCGATGAAGATATTAAAAATGCCCATTACAGAACCTTCCGTACCCGGTTTGATGTATCTTGAAAGCATTGCAAACGGAAGAGCACAAACACTTGCCCAGCCGATACCTGACAATGCCATTCCTGTCGCAACAACAACAGGTGAAGTTTTGAATAACCCCATAATCAGATAAGCAATTACCATTGATAAAAGCGAAATGATATGAACTTTTTTGTTGCCGAATTTACCCGCTAAAACGCCGATTGGAATAGCGATTACAAAGCAAATCAGGTTAAATATTGCAAAACAGATTGATGAATAATTTGTTGCGGTCGTTTGAGCATCCATAAACTGAGCCTGAACATCAGCCGCCAATTTCGTCAAATCAGGAACGCCGTAAACCGTATGAATTGCAAAGTTGGTGAAAAATATCATCATACACATCATACCAATCCAAGTGAAAAACTGCATAATACAGATTTTTGAAACTTCAGGTGACAGTGCAAAAAATTCTTTCATAGATTGCCAGAACCCGACTTCTTCTTTTTCTTCTGAAGTTTTATCACTATCAAGAGTGCTTTTTTCTTTAATAGTCAAGCAAGTCCAGGTCATTGCGAGTGTGAACGCTAACGCCGCCATAATAAATTGTGCGGGAATTGACATTTGATACCCGAAAGCAATTTTCAAAACAGGTGCGGTCGCTGCAGCAACTACAGAACCCAAACCGATTGCCAAACTTATATAAGAATTTGCAAGCGAATGCTGTTCAGTTGGTACAACATCAGGAATTAACGCTCTGTAAGGCCCTTGAGCGATGTTTATACAAGCATCAATAACCCAAATCATAACTCCTGCAAAAATTAACCCCGCAACAGCAGGCATTGAAATATGTAAAAACTCGGCAACGTGGTTTACAATTTCTCCCGAATTAGGGAATAACCATAACGCAATTGATGCGATAATAGCTCCGCCTAATAAATAAGGTCTTCTGCGACCGAAACGAGATTTTGTCTTATCTGATAACGCACCGATTAATGGCTGTACCACCATTCCCGTAAACGGCCCTGCAAGCCAGATTAACCCGTATATAAACGGGTCAGCCCCAAGTCCTTCGGTTACAGGTGCAGAAAGAATAATTCTCATCTGCCACGCAAACTGCAACCCTAGAAAACCGAGGGCGAAATTAAGGAAATTCACGGTTGTAAATTTCTTCAATTCAAATTTATCATCCATTATTAACCCCTCTCTATAAACTACCGTATTTATAATAGTAAGAAAAAAACATCCCAAGGTCAAGAACTGAATTTATTTATATTTTTTGTTAAGTTTGCACATATATTTGTATGTGTAACCGTAGGATGTGGTAAATCCAGCATCAACTTTATTTCAATTAGCACCCACCCTAACTCCATCCCTCAATGTGGGATGGTAGTTGTTTGTTACCTCTTCTAGGGGGAGGGGTGAAAATCAGATTATAACTTTTTGTAAATTATTTTTATATTATTAAAGTTTTTGAAAATTATGCCGATATGGTTTTTAT
>CAMAGQ010000100.1 GCA_945833895.1 uncultured bacterium | reverse complement strand
GACGTTGAATTACGAGGCGGTAAAATTACGGTTGATAAAGATACAGCAATTATTGCAGGTGTAAACGAATCTCAAATGACACAACTTACATCAAATGCACAGGCAGAAACTCTGTTTAACAAACTTGTAAATACCGAAAATTCTTCATACAAAAGCAATAACGGTAATGTTACAATCGTTTCAAGACAAGCAGACATGCCTGCAGGCGTAGACATTCAAGGTGACATAATCAACCATGGTAAAGGTAATATAAATATTGATAACAACGGCGTTGACGGGGTTAAAATTTCGGGACTTGTTTACGGTTCTAACGGCGATGTGAATATTAAAAACGTAAACAACAGCGTAAATTTATATTCAAACGGGAAAATTACAACCTCAAACGACGTGAACATTACAAATAGCGGAACAAATGGCATTAATGTTCAAGGGCTTGTTAACACAGGAAACGATGTTAATATTGACAACTCTTCAAGTAATGTTGTTATCGGTGATAACACAGCGAATAACAATTACATAACTGCAAAAAGCGACATCAATATTGATGTTACCAACGGCAGCATTTTGAATTACGGTGTAGAAAAAACATTGCTGAAAGCAGGCGGGAAACTTGCAATGAGTACAGAAAACGGAACTATCGGACTTCCTGTTCAGCAAAACGCATGCAAAGGTGGCTATTGCACCGGAATTGGTCCAAAATCAGACGGTAGCAGAGATTTTACAAAATCTATAAACGCAAACATTTCAGGTTCTGTAACAGCAAAAACTTCAGATACAACAACAGCATCAAAACCTGAAGATTTAGTTATTAATTACGCTTCAATCGGCAACAATATGAATATCGACAGCATAAAAGCCGACGGCAGAGTAATTTTAACAGTTGATGATGATTTCGGTAAAACTAATACCGGCACACGCTACAACATGACTAATGCGACTTCAAACTCATCAGTTGCTAACGTTGAAGGCTGGGGCATGTCACTTATTTCAAACGGAAATATCGGAAATAAGAACAGCAAATTGACATTCAACCAAACCAAAGGCGACACTTACGGAATGGATGCCCTTACAAACGAAAGCATTTATATTAAAGCACTTGATGATAATAAAAATATTGTAAACAAAGTTTGCACAATGATTGCAAGAGAAGGCGATATTGATGCAGAATTTGGCGGAAACACAACTATTAATAATATTACCGCTGAAGGTGATATGAAAGTTATAACAAGAGGTACAGATTTAACAATTAACCATCTTGGACATATCGTTGACAGTTCGGTAACCCCGAGCGATTACTTTGGCACAAGAACTTACGGTCAAAAAGACGGCGGCTATATGGGTGCTGATTACAGAGATGAAGCACTTCCTAACCACGTTGAATTGAAGGCTTTAGACATTAACAAATCAGTAAGACCAAACGGCACAAATCTTGACGGCTACTATGCTTACGCAAATTCAACAGTAAGAGTTGGAAATGCGGTAATTGATAACGGAACCGTAGATATTACTGCTGATAGAATTTTCGCAAACGGAATTGCGGTTGATTTTGGTCGTAACGGTTACACAAAAACAACAGACCCTTCAACAGGCAAAATGATTGGTACTTCTGAAATTCCTACAGGGCATGCAGTTAGACCTGAAGATGTTGAAAATATCGGCAGAAGCAAATATGACAGAAACTATTACTATAAAAAAGGTGATGGTGACGGAGTTTTTGGAGGTCAAGAATCAAACGTTGATGATAACGATGATATAGTTGATGCAACACCGTTAGAAATGGAAGACAAAAAACCTGATGAACCGACATTTGGTGATACAGACACAGATACTGATACAGATATTGATACAGACACAGATATAGACATTGATACAGATATCGACACAGATACTGATATTGATACCGATTTGGATTCTGATACTGACATTGATACCGATGCAGACTCGGACACAGATTTAGACACAGATACTGATGACGATATCCCTGATGAACCAAAACCGGGTGACACTGATACTGATACCGATACAGATGATGAACCTACCTTCGGGGACACCGATATTGATACAGATACTGATGTTGATACCGATACAGACATAGACGTTGATACAGATATCGACACAGATACTGATATTGATACCGATTTGGATTCTGATACTGACATTGATACCGATGCAGACTCGGACACAGATTTAGACACAGATACTGATGACGATATCCCTGATGAACCAAAACCGGGTGACACTGATACTGATACCGATACAGATGATGAACCTACCTTCGGGGACACCGATATTGATACAGATACTGATGTTGATACCGATACAGACATAGACGTTGATACAGATATCGACACAGATACTGATATTGATACCGACTTGGATTCAGATACCGACTTAGATACAGATGTCGACACAGATACCGATATTGACCTTGATACAGATACGGACGACGATATTCCTGATGAACCAAACCCTGGTGACACTGATATCGATACTGATGACGATGATGAACCAAGTTTCGGTGATACTGATACAGACGTAGATATCGACACAGACACAGATATTGACGTTGATACAGATACCGATGCAGATTCTGATATTGACACAGATACAGATATTGATACGGATATCGACTTAGACACAGATACAGACGACGATAATCATACCGGAGATTCCGACACTGATAACGATAACGATATCGATACAGATATTGATACAGACGACGATAACCCTGGTGATGATGAACCTGGTACGGGCGATACTGACACAGATACGGATGATGATATTCCTGACAGACCTGCAGCAGGTGATACAGATATCGACGACAATATAGATAATGCTGACGGAAGTGTGATGTACATCCAAAGAAAAATTGATATGTCAGGACTTTCAGCAATCGACAAACGTCAATACGCAAGGTATTCGGTTTCTGAAAACACTAACCCGATTGCAATGGAAACAACGAATGGTGTTCAAAAACTTATCGATGTTTCAAGAGGCGGAATTTCAATCAATCCGACAAAAGAAGTTAAAGTCGGAGACGTTATTCCTGTACACATTGCATACGGAAACATTGATATTAAAGCAGATGTTGAAGTTGTATCCAGAACTGCAAATCGTGCAGGGGCAAAATTCATTAACCTTGATCAATCAACGGCTAATCAAATATTGTTTCTGAACATGATTTTGGAAGATGCAAGTAAATTTTCAACACCGTTCTAATAATCAAAAATCATAACCACAAAGCCGTCATTTCTAATTACAGAGATGGCGGCTTTTAATAATTTACAAACTAAAAATCTTTTAAGCACTCTTTAGGAATCCATAAATCATCACAAAGAATAATTTTAATTTCCTCACCTTGCTTGGCATGGTATTTCAGCCCCGGTGTAACAAGCCCTGTCACAAGCCCGATAAAACACCCTATAGCAACGCCTGTTCCCGCCCCAATTGCAATCTTATGCGGCTTTGGGATAAAAGCAAGACCGACACCTGTACCTGTTCCGATTGCCCCAAGACCAACGGTTGAACCCGCAATTTTACCCGCCGTCATCCAACCGTTTTCAACCAAAGAAAAATCCTTGCCAAATGGTTTAGCCTTAACCTCTAATTCCGTTCCGTCAGGAAGTGCCAGAGTTGTCAAATTCAAATAAACGCGTGCATTTTTGTTGAATTTCTTTTGCGGATAAATCCCCCGAATGTGTCCGCAAAACTTTGACCCCATCGGAATTACAATTGTTCCGCATTCTGTCATAATATCTTTTGGAACGTAAAAATAAATCTCATCGCCCTCTTTTGCACATTCTGAAAGAAATTTACATTCAAAAGCGACTTTGATAACATTACCCTTGCAAATAATGTAATAATTCTCAGTTTCTGAAACCGAAGATGAAGCGGCTTTTGAAGAGGTTTTCGCAAGATTTTCGGTTGATAAAACCTCCTCTTCTATATAATCACAATCGCATGACGAATCTTGAGCAAAAGTGTACAACGGTATAAAAAATGCAAGATATAAAGAAAAAAATATAGCCAACAGTCTTTCCATACGCTAACTATAAAATAAACTTGAAAATAATATATTAACCAAAAGTACTATGAGTTAGGATAATTCTATATGAAACACAAAAAAGACCCGCTTAAAAAAGCAGGTCTTCTTTTTACAAAATAAATTAGTTTTTCTTACCGTATCTTTTGTTGAATCTTTCAACTCTACCTTCAGAGTCTAAGATTTTTTGTTGACCTGTATAGAACGGGTGGCAGTTGTTACAAATTTCAACTGTTAAACCTTCTACTACAGAACCAGTTTCGATTTCGTTACCACAAACACATTTGATTGTAGTTTTCTTATAATCCGGATGGATACCATTTTTCATAATTACCTCTTTCCGCCAAGATTCCAAACTTGGCTGTTTTTATATTCGACTAATAAAATTTTATAACAGTAAACAAAGAAAATCAAGTAAATATTACGAGAAATTTAGGTATTACCATTTTTTGAATATAAAAAAGACTGCAAGAATAATGAAACAAAACCCGACGAGATAATTCCACTTAAATTGTTCCTTGAGGTAGCAGACGGAAAAAACACTGAAAACAACAAGGGTAATCACTTCTTGAATTGTTTTTAGTTGAGCGGCACTGTAGACTTCATACCCCATGCGATTTGCAGGCACTTGAAAACAGTATTCAAACAGTGCAATTCCCCAACTGGCGAGAATTACAAGCCAAAGAGCGGGTGTTTTGAACTTCAAATGCCCATACCATGCAAAGGTCATAAAAATATTAGAAATCAGTAATAAAAATATAGGAAGAACGAATCTAACCATAATAAAAACCTCACAAATAATGTACTTATCGGGAATATTATAAAACAAATAAAAAGGGTTGACAGTAAAAATTTTTTTGCATATAATCATTACATAAACACACGCCGGTATAGCTCAATTGGCAGAGCAACGGTTTTGTAAACCGTAGGTTGTAGGTTCGAGTCCCATTACCGGCTTTTTTAATGAAAAAGTAACTCAAGCAAGTCTTTCAAAAGGAAGTAAGGCAGACTTTATAAAAGAAAACCGAAAATATCTTGCCTCTGAGCGATTTTTCCAAAGCACTCCAGCCCTTGTGGCTCAGAGGTAGAGCACTCCCTTGGTAAGGGAGAGGTCACGAGTTCAAGTCTCGTCAAGGGCAATTTTAACAGCCTAAAACGGACTGAAAAGAGATAAAATGGAGTGATAATTGAAAATTAAATATGGGTAGGTGGCCGAGTGGCTAAAGGCGACAGACTGTAAATCTGTTCTCGCGAGAGTACGGTGGTTCGAATCCACCCCTGCCCAAACTTTTATAAGACTCCTTCGGGAGTCTTTTTTAATTGCAGAGAGAGAGAACAATACAAATATCCATCCCATTCCGAGGGCGGGAGTAATCAAAGTTCGTCAGGCACTGCTATAAATTTATTTGCAGTTTGAGTATAATTTGACTTACGGTTTAAGAACATGTGTCAGACAAAATAAGAATTTTATTGTCGGATTAGTAAAACCGACCTACAGATTAAAGTCTTACCCTACGAGTTGCGCGGATTGAACACACATGCCTTCCTGAACTTGTTTCAGGATCTAACCGTTGGGTAAGGTTACTATGATTTGACAAGTTTATTATCGCATTAGTAAATGCGACCTACATAACTCTTATTTTAAGAATAATGAACAATAATCTTGATAATTATTTAAGAAGTATAGTTGTTAAGCTCACTTGCAAGCAAAAGGCTTTTCGAGTCGTTATCTGATTTAAATTTTGCCCTAAAATTGACAAAATGTTTTTTGTATAAAGCTATTTGTAATTTAATTAATTCACCATAATCCATCATTTTTATGGTGGTATTTATGTCTTTTATTTTTCTTTTTACTTGCTTAATTTTTATATCTGGCTAAATTTCATAATCTTTATCTTT
>CAMAGQ010000099.1 GCA_945833895.1 uncultured bacterium | reverse complement strand
CACTTAAATATTGTACATCTATCATATGAATTTTAAATTAAATGATAAATATCTAATTTCACTGTTAAAACGACTAAAAGATGAATATAAACAGAGTGCTTTTGAAAAGAGGTAAATAATGCTAAATATTGAAACTTGTGCGTTTATAATGATTGATATTCAGGAAAAACTTGTAAATGCCGCATATAAAGGCGAAAAAGTTGCAGAAAATGCCGCAAACCTTGCCAAAACAGCAAATATTTTAGGTATTAAAACAATAGTTACGGAACAGTACCCCAAAGGACTTGGAGCAACTATAGCACCTGTGCTTGAGGCATTACCGGAAGATGCGTTTATTTTTGAAAAAACTTCCTTTTCAGCACTTTTAGAAGAAAATATCAAAAACAAAGTTCAAGAACTCAAAAATAACGGAATTACTCAGATTTTTATCTGCGGAATAGAAACACATATTTGCCTTTTGCAAACAGTTCAAGACCTCATTAAAGAAGGGTTTGAGGTTCATGTAGTTAAAGATGCTTCATCAAGCAGAGATAAAGATGAACATAAAACCGGTTTAGAATTAATGAAAAAATACGGTGCATACATAACTACTGTTGAGATTGTACTTTTTGAACTTCTTAAAACCTCCAAACATCCAAACTTTAAAGAAATTCAAAATCTGATTAAATAATAAATTTAAGGTTTTAAAACGACCATTTCGCAGTTTTTACAATCAAATTTCAGCGGATATTTTGTGCCGTTTTTATCGACTAAAAATAGCGGTCCGCAAGGTTTTCCGCATATATTAGATGCAAATTTAAGACAGTGTTTTGTTCTCATCAACTCAACACCTGACTTAACATTACTTAACGATTCTAAAGCGGGTTCTGTAACGCAAACTTTACATTCTTCATAAAAACTTTTAGCCTCAGAATTTAAAACATTACCGCGATAGTCAATTTTTGTATCAGGAAAATCCGCATAACAGATAGGTTTTTGAGTATCTTTTGGGAAATTCTTTAGTCTTTTTTGCATTAAAACACCTAATAAATCTCTGCGAAAGTCGTTTATAACTGCGATTGGGAGAAACGGAATATTTTCATCAAGAACTTCAATATTCTTAACATAAAAATCACTATTTCCTGTCTTTTTAAATTGAGCGATTAAATTTTCTGTCATTTTAGCTATATTTTTCGGCACTTCACCGCTTGGAAGTTCTTTGGAAATTTGATTATTATCTTCATCAATTACCGAAACTTTTCCATTTTTTACAACAATATCTACCCCAATTTTACGAACAGTTTTTGAAATTTTAAGTTGTTTTTCAAACTCATAGTCAAGATTTCTATAAAGAACAGTGCCGACAGAAACGTCTTTCATCGAATTTGGATAAACCTTTCCCCCATCAACTTTATTAACCAGAAATCCAGTCATTTCACCGTTTTTAATAAAACAAATCCCGTCTTGGGCGTGGAGTTTTGCATCAATTTCAAAATAATTTTTTGTTACGTGTTTAACCTTGCCAAGTTTTTCACCACGTGATTTCGGCGACAAGAAGTTAAAGCACTGCTCTCTATCCTTTAAAAAGTATGTCGTATAACCGCGGTTAAAGGTTTTATTCACATTCGGCTCAAAATCAAGAAAAACCTTTCCTGAAGAGGTTCTCTGAGCGTATTTATTGATTAAATCGTTATAATATGCGGTAACATTTCTGACATAATTAACATCTTTCAATCTGCCTTCAATTTTGAACGACTTCACGCCCGCATCTATAAGATTTTCAATACATTCAGAGGCATTAAAGTCTTTCAAAGAAAGTAAATATTTATCTTTAAGCAGATATTTTCCATCAGAATCGACTAACGAATACCGCAAACGGCAAGGTTGAGCACATTCTCCACGATTTGCAGAACGTCCGCCGTTATTATAAGAAAAGTAACATTGCCCGCTATAAGATACACAAAGAGCTCCGTGGATAAAAGTTTCTATTTCACATGTCGAATTTTTACAGATTTCTGCAATTTGGTCAAGCGAAAGTTCTCTTGCAAGAATCACTCTTGACACCCCTAAAGTATCGAAAAACTTAACCTTTTCAGGAGTTCTGTTGTTACACTGAGTGCTGGCATGAATTGGAATTGGAGGCATTTTACCATCAATTGCTGCTTTTACTAGCCCCATATCCTGAACAATAATGGCATCAACGCCTATTTTATATAGGGTTTTCACCATTTCTATCGCTTTTTCCAATTCAGAATCATTAAGAATTGTATTAATCACAACGTGAATTTTTACGTAAAATTTATGAGCATAATTAACAAGATTTTCAATGTCTTGCAAGGAATTCGGGGCATTTTTTCTTGCTCCGAAATCAGTCGCTCCGATATAAATTGCATCCGCACCGCTATTTATTGCTGCAATTGCGGTTTCTAAATTCTTTGCCGGTGATAATAATTCAACTCTTTTCATAACTGTATTTTATAACAAAATAGTGAATAAAATGTAATATATAGGTAAAATTTTACAATTAATGATAAAATAGCAAAAAGAGGATATGGAATGAAAATAGCGTTAATAAATCATGGCTGTGCCAAAAATCTGGTTGATGCCGAGTTGATATTGGGAATACTTGCTCAAAGCGGACACGCAATTACATTGGATGAAACTGATGCAAATGTTGTTATTGTGAACACATGTTCTTTTATTCATGATGCCGAAAAAGAATCCGTACAAAGTATTATACAAATGGTTGAGTCCGGCAAAAAGGTAATCGTTGCGGGCTGTTTACCGCAAAAACACAAGCAAGATTTAAAAGATGCTATCCCTGAATTGTCAGGCATGATAGGAACTGCAAATATAAACGATATTCCAAAAATCATTGATAACATTGAAAAAGGTGAAGAATTTCTCAGTTTAATTGATGAAAAACCTGAATATCATTATCCTGAAAACGTTGAAAGACAACAAATTACAGTAGGTGCAAGTTCATATCTGAAAATTGGCGAAGGCTGTAATTATCAGTGCGGATACTGCATAATCCCTAAATTAAGAGGGAAATATGTTTCAAGACCTATAGAAAATATCGTACAAGAAGCGAAAAAACTTGTCGATAAAGGAGTAAGAGAAATTATATTAATTGCTCAAGATACATCATCTTACGGTCTGGATTTGTACCGCAAACAGGCATTACCGCAGCTTTTAGAAGAATTAAACAAGATAGAAGATTTGTCATGGATTAGAATAATGTATGCTTATCCGACAATGATGACAGATGAGTTGATTGATGCAATCGCAAGACTTGATAAGGTTGTGAAATATGTGGATATTCCGCTTCAACATTCGCACCCGAGAGTTCTTGAATCTATGAAAAGACCTGTCATGGATTACCGTGAATTGGTCAACAAGTTGCGGGCAAAAATTCCGCACGTTTCTGTCAGAACATCCCTGATTGTCGGCTATCCGGGAGAAACCGAAGAGGAATTTGAACACCTATACAATTTTGTAAAAGAAGTTAAGTTTGACAGAATGGGTGCGTTTGAATATTCAAGAGAAAAAGGTACGTATTCTGATAAATTAAAAGGACATCTCACACAAAAAATCAAAAAAGCAAGACGTGACAAATTAATGCAATTACAGCAGAAAATCTCCACAGAATGCAATCAGAAATATATTGGAACGGTTTTGCCGTGCATAGTTGAAGGTTACACTGATGACGGAGTTGTCATCCTTCGCTCGGAACACGATGCTCCTGAAATTGACGGACTTGTGTACGCAAGAACAGACAGGCAAGTAGTTCCAGGCGATATTGAAAACGTTAAAATAACAGAATCTGACGAATACGATTTGTTTGGAGAAATCCAATAAAGAAAAGGAGAATCATGGAATATATTGAAAATAAAGAAGTTGAAGAAAAAGAAGTCAAAGGCATATTTACCGATATGTTAAAATATGCACCGTCGAAATTGTGCGGAATGTTTGGTAATATGATTACCGTTCCAATATACACGGGGCTGTTTTCTCAAGAGCAGTACGGTTTATACACGATTTCAATTGCAATGCTATCGTTCCTTTGTATAATCTTTTCCGACTGGGTCGGGCTGTCAGGTTTGAGATTTTTCAGACATCACCAACTGACTGACGACCTTCCGAAATACGTCACAACTCTTGTCACAATCCTGACAATCAATATGTTGTTAATGTTCGGGCTGGGATTACTATTTAAAGACAGTTTGTACAGTTTCTTCCACGTTCCGTTCAAATATTTCCTTGCAGTCTTGTTTTTGATAATTCCTGTTGCAATCAGGGCTTTACTTTCACAGATATTAAGAGCTCAATTAAAATCAATTTCTTACACGATTACAACAATATTGAACCAATTTGCAACAATATTATTGGCTGTTTATCTTGCAAAATATATGCACCTTGGAGCATTCTCAATACTTCTGAGTATGGGAATTTCAATAACTGCTATTGATATTTTACTTTTATATCAGAGTGAAATTTTGAAAGTATTTAAACTTCAAAAAATTGAATGGACTTTTATTTTTCCGATTATGAAATACGGAATTCCGATTGCTGCCGCATCTTTGAGTGCTTGGATTATTACACAAAGTAACAAATTTATTATGAACAGCATAAGCGGATTTTCAAAGGCAGCACTGGTCGGAGCAGGTTACGGACTGACGATGTCAATACTAATGACTTTATTTGCAATGATTACAGTCGCTGCAATCCCGCGTATCATTAACATGTATGAAGCAAAAGTCGACGTTCGCCCGATAATTTCAAGATTTTTAGGCTACTACCTGTTGGTATCATTGCCGATTATTTCAGCAATTTCATTATACAATGTGGATTATACGCACTTGTTTATATCTAATCCTAAAATGTATGAAGCAAGCGTTCTTGTACCTTATTTTTCATTCGGGGTATTTTTCATTGCACTTGCAGATTACACAACTTTGCAGTACCACTTGGCAAACAAAACTTATATCGGATTTATTATAAAATTAGTTTCAGGTATTGCAGGTGTTGCGTTAAATATTATATTAATCAAACAGTTAGGATTAATCGGAGTCGGCATAGCAACGCTTTTAACAAATTTCTTATACTGGCTGTTGAGTGCGGTAATAGTAGTAAAAGGATTGAACATAAGACTTCCGAAACGCATGATTTTGAGATTAATTGTAACATTTATTCCTGTTGCAATTTTGACTTGGGCAATGAAAAGTTTCGCAGTCATAATTCCGGGAATTGCACAAATGGCAATAATTCTTGCCATATTCTACACAATTTACTATTTTGGTGCAAGAAAATTAATTAACTTTCCGGAATAAAATTTCTTAACAATCCTAAAAATACTGGCAACAAAAAATATTCACGGGTATTAAAATAATAAAGCAAAAGCATGTTCTTAATGAAATGTAATAATACCTTACATTTTGTCATGCTCCTGCTAAAATTACTTTATTGATTATCGATATGTAAAAATATTTTATTTCATGGAATGAAAGGATTTAATATGATCACCCGTAATAAAAGACCGAAAAAAATATTAGCGGCAGTCTTAACTTCTCTGTTTCTTACCCACCAGAGCATGCTGTTGTCTGCAATGGCAACAAGAATAACTAATGTAACCGGAAATAACGGCGTATATGATATTAGACCGACAGCAATAATAAAAGATACTGACATCGGCTACAGAAAATATATTGACTTTGTACTTGACAAAGATGATGTTGCAAACTTAATTTTTAAGTACGGCGACAAAGATATTAACACTTTTGTAAACCTAGTTGAAAACCAAATTAGCATAAACGGTTTGGTAAACACAATGAGAGAAAACAATTTTTATAACGGGAAAGCAGTTTTTGTTTCACCAAAAGGTATGGTAGTCGGTTCATCCGGCGTTTTGAATGTCGGCTCCTTGAGTGTTTACACTCCGACAAAATCAACATTTGATGATTATGTAAGCAACCCGAGAGCAGATTTGACAGAGATTGCAAACTCTAACGGCGGTCAAGTTATTACAGTAAACGGAAAAGTTATTGCGGCGAATGACGTTGAATTACGAGGCGGTAAAATTACGGTTGATAAAGATACAGCAATTATTACCGGTGTAAATGACTCACAAATGACACAACTTGCATCAAATGCACAGGCAGAAACTCTGTTTAACAAA
>CAMAGQ010000098.1 GCA_945833895.1 uncultured bacterium | reverse complement strand
CCCCATCCTAACCTTCCCCATCCAGGGAAGGAACAACGAAACATATTCCGGAATGGAGTCTATAAATTTTATGATAATTGTTCATATTTATGTCCGTATTGCGCCGATAATTCTTTTAATCCTTTGTTGATTTTTTCAAAAGGTTCCATAGAAAGAGCGTTGGTTTTTGCTTCTAAATAGTTGTCTAACAACTTATTTTTAGTTCTGTTCGGATAAAATAACCGTCCCCATTTCTTTTGTTTTGCTTCAAAACCTTCTAATTTTTCAAGCAAACTATTCACTAATTCAACATTTTCGGATTGAACCTTCATTGAAGGGAATGCATCTGCACCTAAAAAGTTCAAATGAACAGCAAACATTATATCCGATTTATTTTTTTCTAAAGAATCCGGAATATCTTTTCTTGGACTAAACAAAAATTTATGACCTTGCGAATCCACTACGTACGCCGCCTTTTCTCCATTTGTAATTGCCGTCGAAATATCAGAATCGCTGAACGGAGTAACCCCTATTAATTTGTCCGGATGGTGTTCTTGTAAATATTTGATTTCTGAATCGCTATACATCGTTTTAAGATAGCCCGGGTGATTGTGTATTGAAGTTCCGCCTTTTATTGCAACATCAGAGCAATACCCACCATCTCCTTTTGAGTAGTGAGTAATATCGCCATCTTTATTTAAAAGATACAAATGTTCTTCTGGTTTATCTTTTATTTTGCCCATTATTTTATGCGAAACAAGTTTTGAATATCTATCTTTAACAATATAATCCATTTTATCTTCCACTGATAAAGTCGACCAATTTTGCGGTAAGAAATTGCTGCCGGTTTCATTCTCAAACTTTTCAATAAAATATTTCGGATCTGATAAAGTTCCCTTTTTACCAGATAATCGTCTGAATGGTGTTATATCATCAAGAATTTCTTTTGTCACACCGTTTCTTTCAACTGTTTTTTCGCCAAATGTTGCAACTTGCTTTGCTTGACGTACTAAATACTTACTCATAGAAACTATGCTCATTTATATTTCCTCCAAATTCCCCTGTATCTTTATAAAAAAATATCTTTTTGAGAATTGCTTTTTATTAGGAACAACATTAAGCAAACTTTACAATCTTTTAATTATCAACACCAACTGTTTCTATTTTATATAGACAATTTAAAATGCAAATGTAAAATTTTTGCCAGGTTGAAATATTATTAAGCAAATGTTACAATCCTTTACAATTTGCAAAATTTTTGCTACTATGGATATCGTGATAAATGGAAGTGTCTATTATGACAATTGGAGTTAACTATGGTAACAAAAAAGGAAACTAGTGATTTAGATTTTGAGGCATTACTTGAAAAGTATGACTATAAATTTCAAAAAGGTGACTTGGTAAAAGGCATAGTCTGCGGGTTTGATACTCAAGGCATTCTGGTTGATATCGGGGCAAAATCTATGGCGGTAATTCCGAATGCCGAAGCCGTTGACAAAGGCGAAAATCCGGAAAAAGTATTTGAAAAAGGACAAGAAGGCGAATTTCTTATTATCAGAGAAGAAGATGAGGACGGCAAATTTTTGTTATCTAAAAAGAAAGTTGACTTTGCTTATGCTTGGAAAGAACTTGAAAAAGTTAAGGCTAACGATGAAGTTATTCTCGGAACGGTTGTTAATGTCGTTAAGGGCGGTATTCTGGTTGAAGTATCAGGAATCAGAGGCTTTATCCCTACTTCTCAATTGAGAGCAAAAGAAACTGAATTAGAAGTCGGTTCAAAAATTGAAGTCAAAATATTAACACTTGATGTTCAACAAAATAACTTTATTCTTTCTAATAAAAAGGTTTACGAGGACACTGTTGAAGAGGCAAGAAAGAATATCTTCTCTCAAATTGAAGCAGGACAAGTTGTTAAAGGTGAAGTTGTAAGAATTACAGATTTCGGTGCATTCATTGATATCGGCGGACTTGACGGACTTCTTCCGTTATCTCAACTGTCTTGGAGATGGATTGACCATCCGACAGATATTTTGCACGTCGGAGATACTATTGATGTTGAAGTTATCGCTGTGGATTACGACAAACAGAGGGTTTCATTGAGTTTGAAAAACCTTGAACCTGATCCGTGGGTTGAAGCCGCTGAAAAAATCAAAGAAGGCGACAAGGTTTCGGGAACAATTACCAGACTTAAAAACTTCGGTGCATTTATTGAAGTTTACCCCGGAGTTGAGGCTCTTCTTCCTCATAGCGAAGTTGTTACTTACCAAAACGAAACAGACTCTATTGTTAAAGTCGGTGACAAAATCGAAACCTACATTGTTAAATTCAACCCGTCAGATAAAAGAATTTCTTTGGGTATTCACAAAGTTGAAGAAAACACTACTGAACAAGAATAATTGTACGGTTTATAAATCAAAAAGTACGGGGATAAAATTTATTCCCGTATTTTTTTGACTTCCGAAATAAAATCATTATAAAAATATCATACGTTTAGATGTTTGTAACTCTTTAAAAATAACACATAATAAAATAGAGAAAGAGTAGATAGACATGCCATTTCGGTACAGATTACAGAAAGTTTTGGACTTTAGGATAAATCAAAAAGAAGAACAACGAACAAAAGTTCAAAAAGCCCAGCAGGCGGTAATTCAAGCCGAGAACGAAATAAAAAAGAATAATCAGGACATTCTGGACACAAAACAAGGAATGCGTACTGCCGACCCGATGATGTACGAAACCTACGACAAGTTTTTACAGCATTTGTGGGAAAAAGCAGAACAACTGGAACAAAAAAGGCTCGAGTTGCAAAAAAAACTCGACGAGGAAGTTCAAAAACTCGTAAAATGTGAACAAGCAGTAAAAGTTCTTGAAAAGCACAAAGAAAAAAACAAAGAAATCTATCTCGCAGAAGAAAAAGCTGCAGAGTTAAAACAATTCTCTGAACTTGGCGTCACAAGATTCTTTAAGCGACTTCAAGAACAAACAGCAGAAGAAGAGTTAAATAACAAGTAGAAGGTATAAAATTATGAGCATTAATACAACATTATCATCCGTAAACGGTTCATCATCAACTTCTCAGGCTTCAAAAGCCTCTGGTTCTGAAAGTACAAAGAAAACAACAGAGTCATCATTTAAAGATGAAATGAACAAGGTTACAACAGAAAAAGAAACTGGTAAAACCGAAGATACAAAAGAAGTTCAACAAAAAACGACCGACGATAAGAAGGTCGAAACTTCTGTTGAGGATAAAGCAAACGTAAAAGGCACTGCCGACAATAAAAAAGATGACAATGTTGGCACTAAAGAAAATGTCGTCATAAATAAAGGTGGCGAAATTAAAAATCTTGAACTGCTGAAAAATCAACAATTGTTTGATAAAAACAACTTGTTAACAAAGGAAAATCAGTTACAACAAGGTGAAGAAATTCAAAATCCTCAGCATCAAGTTTTGATACAGCAAGAAATTATCACTGACCTTAACGAAAAGAATAAAATAACATCAAATATTAAGCAAGAAAATAAAATTCAACACAAAGATGATTTGCTTAATGATCTGATTGTTGATGAAGAAAACGCTAATATAGCGTTGCCGCAACAATCTTTTGAAGTTCAAAACAATTTCAATGCCGATAATCACAAAACAGAAGAAACTGAAATGTTAACCGGCAATGTACTTTTGAACAACACCTTATCAAGTTTTGATGTTAATAATAATGAATTATCAAACGACATTCAACAGATGATAAACATTTCATCTTTGAAGTCTGAAATCGCTACAGCATCAACTGTTCAAGGTGTCGGCACAATGAGTTTAAACTCTTCAAACAAGATTTCAATGACCCAATCTGATGCCGAGTTCTTCGTAAATCTTACTCAAAACAACGAAGAAGTGACTGTTCAAAATATTACGGCACAAGCAACAGAAATGACAAAACAGGGTGCTGAAGTTAAAGAAGTTGAAAAGAACGTTGAAGTTTCTCAAACTTTACTTAATGCACTTTCTGAATCACGTGAAAAAAATCAACCGTTAAGAATTGATTTCGACCAGAATATTTCAGTTATCTTGAGAGTGAATAAAGACGGTGTTATTTCCGCAAACTTTCTCCCGCACGATAAAGCGGTTGAGCAATACCTGAGAAATAACATTGAAAGTTTGAAAAATTCATTCAATGAAAATGATTTACCTTATTCTGATTTGAGTTACTCAAACAGAGGCGGGAAACAGCAGAAAGAACAACAGCGTAACAGACAACAACAGCAACAATAACAGGAGTAAAAACTTATGAATGATGCTTTTATCACGGCAATAAATACGCAATATGCAACAGTAAACTGGATGGATGTCATTGCAGATAATATGACAAATGTTTATACTCCGGGTTTTAAAGAAAAACAAGTTAGTTTTAAAACCTTCCTCGGAGGAGCGATAAACGAAGATTATGACAAGAAAATGAGTCAGGGAAAATCAACTCCCGGCACATCAAATGATAACGTATTTCTTGAAGGTAAAGGCTTCTTTTTGACAAAAGGTCCTGACGGAAAAAGCGTATATACAAGATTGGGCGAATTTACTTTTGACGGAGAAGGCGTATATCGTGCGACCAACGGAAATACCGTTCAAGGATACATTTTAAACGATAAAGGCGAAATTATGCAAGGTACAAAACCGATAAGTGCTGATTTATATCAGGAAACAGCACTGAAAGGCGGCGCCCTTGATATTCCGACAACAAATATAAAAATGTGGATTGATCCTAACAACGGAAAATATCTTGGAAAATACGAAGAATATGAAATTAAAAATGACGGAACAATAGTCGGCAAAGCAGAAAACGGAAAAAAAGTTGTTCCATTATACAGAATTACAACAAGAAATTTCCACAATGCCGCAGGGCTTTATGAGTATAAAGACGGTTGGTATCTTGAAACCGAAGAATCAGGAAAACCTGTATTAGGCTGCGGTGAAATTCGTTCAGGATTACTTGAATTGTCAAACGCAGATTTCAAAGGCAATATTTCCTACTATAAAATGGCAAAATTGCAAATGGAAGTTGTAAATAAACTTATTTCATCAAATAAAGAATTATTACAACAAGCAATGCAAATGGTAAGCAGTTCTTAATAGTGAATATGTAAAAATGTTAAACTCCATTACTAAAAGAGGCATTTAGCCTCTTTATTTTTTGCAAAAATTTACAATATTGTAAAATAATTTACTTTTGTTTAATTAAATTGTATCATTATAAAAAATACCAGAGGGATATTATGAATATTAGAAAAATTTCAATAGGCTCAGACCACGGCGGGTTTGAATACAAGGACGTTATTAAAAACTTTCTTACAAATGAGGGTTATGAGGTAATCGACGAGGGTACGTATTCAAAGGAGTCTTGTGATTATCCGGAAATCGCAAAACAAGTGGCAAAAAAGGTTTCAACAGGCGAGGTTAGCAGGGGAATTTTAATCTGTGGCTCGGGAATTGGAATGTCAATTGCCGCAAATAAGGTCAAAGGAATACGTGCGGCTTTATGCTCTGAAACGACGTCGGCAAGGCTTTCACGAGAACATAACAACTCAAATGTACTGTGTATGGGACAGCGTTTAATCGGTGAAACAATGGCTGTTGAAATAGTTAAAGTTTGGCTGAATACGGAATTTAGCGGCGGTCGCCATCAAAACAGAATAGATATGATTGAATAGAAAGGGTAATTATGGAAACAGATTCACACAAATTTGCGTGCGTAGTTGCACAGTTTTTAGACGATAAATTAGCAAAAAATATAACAATTTTGAATATTAGTAATGTATCCTCGCTTGCGGATTATTTTGTAATCGTCACCGGCGATTCTACTCCACAAGTAAAAGCGTTGATGGAAACAGTTAAGGATAAGGTTAAAACAGAATTTTCACGTCTGCCAATCAGACAGGAAAATGATGCAAAAAATCGTTGGAATTTACTTGATTACGGCGATGTAGTTGTTCACATTTTACATAAAGAAGAACGTGATACTTACGCTATTGAAAAATTCTGGAGCCACGCATATTGCGTTCAGGAATCCGAATGGCGAGAAGTTGCAAAAGAATTTAGCGAATACAATAACTAGTTATATAGTGACGGTTTCTTTAAAGTTTATTTGAAAAAATATTTATTATTCATAAGCATCCTTCAGCGGATCAAATTAAAAAGAAT
>CAMAGQ010000097.1 GCA_945833895.1 uncultured bacterium | reverse complement strand
ACCAAGGACACAGGGATTTTCAGTCCCTTGCTCTACCAACTGAGCTATTGCGGCTCGTTCTTCGTAACCATGCAGGTCACTTCTCTATTATATTTGCTCAACTTTTAAAGTCAAGAATTTTCTTTGAAAACTTATATCCAACTTTACTCTAAATACATTCAAAACGCACTCATAATTTGCCCAAAGCAATAAATGACTTATTTGCTACATTATGATATCCTGAAATAAATTCCAGATGACAAAAATTTTGGTTCACTTTGTAAAATTCAGGATGACAGGTCGGAGAAATTTGTAATAATTGAAGTTTGAACCCTCTCCCGAATTTCTAACTTTCACTTACGTTCAAGTTGAAATTCTACCCTCTCCTAAGGCGAAAGGGTAATGTGTGATTTCCCCCTCAGGTGGTAACTAAAAAACACAGGCACCAAGTACCTGTGTTTTTTATCTTATTATAAATTCTTTTATGATTGACCTGTAAGGTACAATGTTACGTTTCGACCTTCCAGTTGAGGTTTCTTTTCAATTTGAATATTATCGTTTGCCAGGTCCTCAATAAATCTGTTTGCAAGGTCAAAGGCAAGGTTTGAATGCTGCATTTCTCTACCTCTAAGCATTACAACGATTTTTACCTTATTACCTTGTGTGATGAATTTTCTTACATTTTTTATTCTGACTTCATAGTCGTGAACATCAATCTTATAGCGAACCTTAACTTCTTTAACTTCGACTACTCGTTGTTTTTTCTTTGCTTCTTTTGCCTTTTTGGCAAGTTCGTATTTGTATTTCCCGTAATCCAGAATTTTTGCCACAGGAGGTGCTTGATTAGGGCTGATTAATACCAAGTCTAAGTCTGCTTCTTCAGCCATTGCCAGTGCTTTTGATGTCGGTACTACCCCGTGATTTACTCCTTCATTATCTATCAATCTTACTTCTTTTGAACGAATTCTTTCGTTCATAATGGTTTTATCTTTGTCCTTATTGAATTTACTGTCGGTTGCTATGATTTTATCTCCTATGTTACTGATTACTCTCTAATTCTAGCATAAACTTTTCCTTTGTATATTTTAATCTTTAGTAAATATTAAGTTTTGTAAAGCGAAATATGCCCGTGGCTATTGAATTTCTGAAATGTTAAAAATATATACGATAGATATATTAAAGTTTTTCTATAAACCTGCCGATAATAAAATTGTTAAGATTAAGGATATTTTACCCTAGACATAAAAATTAAAGAGGAGTATTTAAGATGGAAAACACACAAAACTTAGCAGTGCCGATGGAACAAATTTCTGACGAGATGATAGCAATTCCGTTACAGAAATTATTTGATGAATGTATGAGTTACATTTCTGTCAGCGATTTTCTTATGCAATAGTTTTACAATCAGCGGATAAGTTTTTAAACTTATCCGTTTTTTGATACAGAAGTTTACAATTACCCCGTTGTTGTATATACAGAAAAAGATTGTTGTAATAAAATAGTTTCAAAAGGGAGCTTTTATGAATAGAACATTAGCAAATCTTGCGAAACTTTATATCTTATTCTGTTTATTAAACGGAGTTGCGTACGCAGACTTTAAAGAGCATTATGACCTCGGGCAAACGTACTTATCTCAATACCGTTACACCGGTGCTATTGAAGAGTTTAAAAGTGCTTTGAGAATTAATTACCTTGATAATTCGGCAAGAATAGGCTTGGTAAACGCACATTTGGCAAGGGGTACGGAGTACGCAAACAGGGATAAAGATTGGAATAAGGCAGCGGATGATTTTAGAAGTGCTTTGTTTTATTTGTTGTATTACCCGAATGAAGGGGCGGTACAAAATTCTGCATCTGCGATTTCTAAGGTTCAAAACAACTTGAACAACTGTTTGACTTTCATGAAATTTGACACTTCCTCTCAAAACCGCTATAACACCGCAAAAAAATTACGGGCAGAGGGAAACTTCTCTGCTGCGGGGTATGAGTTTACGCAGGCTTTGGGAAGCAAAAACTTGCAGGCAAAAAGTTTTGAGCAGGTTGCCGAAATCATGAAGATTTTAGGAAACGAAATTAAGGCGGGTGAATATTACAAAAAAGCGATTGCGGTTAATCCGACAGATCTTGATATGAGACTTGCTTATGCAAAAATTCTCGATAATCAAAATGTGGCAGAAGATGCCATGAATGAATATTCGTACGTATTACAGCACGTTAACGCTGAAAACAAGGAGGTTTTATACACACTTGAGCGTATATTCAGAAAAAAACTGGCAAATTCACCAAACAGTGGAGATTTGAATGCAAACATGGGTGCTATTCTTCAAAAACAAAACAAACTTGATGAGGCACTTACATACTACAAACAGGCGGAAGCCTTAGACCCGTCAAACACGAATACAAGGATAAACACGGGTACTTTGTATCAGCAAAAAGGAGATTACCGAACGGCTATCAAGGCTTACGAATCTGTTCTGATTTTGTATCCGAACAATGTGAACGCAAATTTATACAGAGCACAATGTTACGACAAGTTGGGCGACAATAAAATTGCACAGGAAGGGTACAAAAAAGTGCTTGAACTTGACCCTGATAATGCTTACATAAAAGGGCAGTTGATTGCAAACGCAAAGAAAACAATGACAGTTACATCCTTTGTTGATTATGTTAATAAAAACATGACAGGCTCTAATCCTGCTGATATTTTCTACGATTACGCAATAGAATTACATAAAAAAGGAAAACTTGAAGATTCGATTTATATGTATAACGAAGCGATAAAGAAAAATCCTAACAATTCCGAAATTTATGTAAATAAGGCACTTGCTCAGGCTCAAGGAAACGGTTACGATGCTGCGATAAGTACGCTAAGCAGTGCGGCAAGCGTATTCCCGAAAGATGCCAATATTCCTGCTACATTGAAAAATATTCAGGAAATGAAGTTAAATCAACAACTTGAAAAAGCCGCAACTGCGTACAAAAACAAGGATTATAAAAACGCAATAAGTTATTATTTGCTTATACAGCCTGAAACGGTTGATACAATGCTTGGTGTGGCAACATCATATCAAGAACTCGGTGATAGAGAAAAAGCAATTGAATACTTTAAAAAAGCACTTGCTCTTAAGCCTGTCGATTCGGATATCGCGTACTACATAGCCTGTCTGTACGGTGAAGATGACAAACTTGATGATGCAAAATTCTATCTGGAAAAAGCAATCACATTCAATAAAAATAACACACAGGCAATAGAATATTATAAATCAATACAGGAAACAGAAAGGGCAAACAAATTAAATGCCGCAATTTCTCTGTATGAAGAGCAAAAATACGATGAAAGTCTTCAGCAATTTAACGAAATATTATCGGCAGATAAACAAAACGCGTATGCTTACTATTATCGTGGTATGATATATGATGCAAAGGAACAACGAAAAGAGGCAATCAGTGATTTGTCAAAAGCGTTTCAGTTGAACAATGAGTTTAAAATTTGCAATTATATGATAGCATCAGATTATGATTCATTGAACGATTACAAAAATGCGTATAAGTATTACCTTGCCTACGCAAATTCAGATGCTGAAGAAGACCAGTATAAGGAATATGCAAAAACGAGAATAGAAGAATTAAAGGATTATGCACAGTAAATTACCTGAATTGATAAAAAGTAAAGTGTCTCTTGCCCCGATGGCAGGGATTACTGACTATGTGCTGCGTTCGCTTGTCAGAAAGTATTCCCCGAATGCACTTTTGACAACTGAAATGATAAGTTCTGAGTTTTTGGCACAGAATGTTCAAACAGAAATTACCAAACTGGACGACAATCACCATCCGATTTCCTACCAGATTTGCGGACACAAACCTCATTTGATGAAGTTTTCTGCGGAATACTTAAATCAATTTGCAGATATGCTTGATATAAATATGGGCTGTCCTGTTAATAAAGTTGTAAAAGGGCAAGACGGCTCTGCACTTATGCGAAATCCTAGACTTGCAATGGATTTAGTTAAAGCTGTGAAAGACGGAACGGATAAACCTGTCAGTGTTAAGTTTCGATTAGGTTACACTTTTGATGAGATGAATTTTGTTGAATTCGGGCAGCAAATGCAAAAGGCGGGGGCTGATTTTATTACAATTCATGCCAGAACACGCTCGCAGTTCTATTCAGGCGAAGCCGATTGGAGCAAGATTAAAGAATTAAAGCAAAATGTGGATATTCCTGTTTTTGCAAACGGTGATATTACATCTGTTGAAAAAGCCGTTCAATGTATGGAAGAAACAGGTGCTGACGGTGTTGCAATTGGCAGAGGAGTTCTTGGCGACCCGACCTTGATTGGCAGAATAGAAAAATATTTTGCTACAGGAGAAATCGTTCCGGAGCCGACACTTGATGAAAAATTAGATATAATGAAAATTCATCTTGATGAAGAAATCAAATTAAGAGGCGAAAATCTGGCGATAAAATTTTTCAGAAAATTTTACCCGTTCTATATTTCGGGTATTCGTAACGCGGCAAAAATACGCTCAGTATTGGTTGTTGAAGATGATTACAACAAAATTTTAGAATATATCGACTATATCAGAAAAGAGAATACAATTTTGGTTTAGCAGTTCAAAGTTTACGGTTTTGCAAAGTTGGTTTAGAAGTGCATATCAAAACTAGGCAGTTTCCCGTTAATTTTTTCATCTTCCATTCTCATAGCAGAACCGATTGTGAAATTTTGAGCAGAGGTTTTTGTAATTTCAAACGCAACATTACCGTTGAATACAGGTTCGTTTTCTTCCAAATATTCAAATAATGGAGTTGCCGGTGCTTTGATTATGTCTTCAAGAGTTTCACCTGCTTGCTGTATGGTTCTTTCAGGAACTCTTACATTCATTCCAAACGGCTTAAACGGGCGGTTAAATGCAAAATTGTTTGACTCTGTCATTTCTCGATATCCTTTTTATAACTAAGATTAATCATGTTATCGGTCAGTTTAGGCAAAAAGTTTAATTTTTTGAGTGAAATATTAATAAATGTAAAACAAATTTACAAAATTTATTGTGTTATGATTTGAATATGAAGAAATTCAGAGATTACCAAAACGAAGTGAATAAGTGTTCAAAATGCGGACTGTGCGAAACCGTTTGTCCGCTGTTTAAGATTACCCCGAATGATTGCGTTGCAAGTAAGGGCAAATTTATTATGCTGTCTGGAGTTATTAAAGGTGATTTGAAGTTCACTAAAAACATTAACCGCTACATCGACATGTGTCTGAAATGCGGGAAATGTAAGGATTTCTGCCCCGCAGGGATTGATATTTGCGAGATTGTATCAAGTGCTAAACACGAATATATGAAAAATAAACTTATTGGAAAGGTTATAAATTTTCTTCAATCAGAATTTGTTTTTAATAAAATTATCAAAATCGGAGAATTTCTGAGTTATCCGTTCAGACCGAAACACACCAACGGGAACGCTTTAACTACAGTTGTGTATTTCAAAGGCTGCGTAAATAAAATTTTTCCAAACACGGATAAATACATTGCAAAAATTTTTAAAAATCATCCGGTAAAAATTATAGAACCCGATTTTGAATGTTGCGGACTTCCGTTTTTGTCAGAGGGCAATCTTGAACGATTTTTGCAAGTCGGTAAGCATAATTTAGACGAGTTGCGAAAATGCAATTGCGATTACTTAATTACGGATTGTGCAAGTTGCGAAAGTACAATCAAATCTTACTCAAAATATCTGCCTGATGCGGATTTGACTAATCTGAAATCAATTAATTGGGGAGATTTGATTGCAGAAGAAAATATTAAGTTTAAATTCAAAAAACCGCTGAAAGTAACGTTCCACAAGCCTTGCCACCTTGAAAATGATGAGTTTTTTGAGAAGATTATACAGAATTGTGAAAATGTCGAATATGTCAAAATGGACGATTACGACAGTTGCTGCGGGCTTGCAGGAAGTTTTGGGGTTAAGAATTGCAAACTTTCACAAGCCCTGATAAAACAAAAAACAGCGAATATATTGAAAACCGGAGCAGATGTGGTTGTTACGACTTGCCCGTCTTGCATTGCGGGGCTGAAATTGGGATTGCTCGGAAGGAAAATAAAAGTCGTCAGCCTCCTGGAATTCTTAGCCGGAGGAATTTAGAATAGTGAACATCCATCCGGAGTCGTCATTCTGGGGGTAAATTCTGGGGGTAAATAATGGGGGTAAATAATTAATTATTTCAAAACTCGTCAGGCACTGTCATTCTGAGCGTATGCGAAGAATCTATTTTATTGTTAATTTGTTAAAAAATATAAACATTTTACTCTTAT
>CAMAGQ010000096.1 GCA_945833895.1 uncultured bacterium | reverse complement strand
ATGAAAAAAATTCTTATTGTTGATGATGAACAAGATATAGTAGAAAGTTTAAAATTTGTTTTAGAAAATTGCAGCTATACCTGCTATTGTGCGTATAACGGAGAAGACGGGCTGAAATTAGCACGTGAAATTTCTCCGGATTTAATAATCTTAGATGTCATGATGCCAAGGATTAACGGATATAAAATCAGCCGCTTGTTAAAATTTGATGCTAAATACAAAAACATTCCGATATTGATGGTTACTGCCCGTTCTCAGGAAGAGGACAAATTAATAGGCGAAGAAACCGGTGCTGATGAATATATTACAAAACCGTTCGACCTTGATGAAGTTGTAAAGATTGTTCAGAAATATTTGGAAACAGAAAGCAAGTAGCATGAATATCATAACAAACAAAACACTTGAAACATTGAAATACGATTTGGTTAGAGAAGGACTTGTTCAATACGAAATAGTTGAACAAGCGGAAGAAATTGCCAATGCTCAGAATATAAATATCGGTCAGGCTTTAATCAATTCGGGATTTTTGACAGAAGAACAGTTGATTAAGTTTTTGGAATCAAAACTCCATACTCCGTTTGTAAATCTTGAAGATTACGAACCTGATACAAGATGTTTAAAATATATCAATTTTTCGGATGCAAGAAGATACAAAATTATTCCGCTGTTCAAGATTGAAAACACTTTGACAGTTGCAATGGCTGACCCAAGGGATTTATTTGCAATCGACAAGATTATGGAATCCGCAGAGTGTGAAATCGACCCTGTTCTAGCCTCTGAAGAAAGCATATTAAAAGCGATTGACGATTACTACAAAAATGACGTTAATGTCGGAAACATCTCAACCGAAGCAAATTCAGGCTACAACTGGCAGGATGAACTGCATAAAGAAGATTTGAGCGATGAACATATTCAAAAAATTATCCGTGCAATCTTAAAACAGGCAATCCTTGAAGGTATTCACGAAGTAACTTTCCAGGGAGATGACGAAGGGCTTGGGGTTAACTTCAAAAAACACGGTGAGTTAATGGGCAAAGGCTGTATTCCGTCAACTCTTGTTTCGTTGTTCATTGCAAAGTTAAAGGTTCTGTCAGAACTTGACCCTTCTGTATCGGAAGTTCCGCAGTTAGGAAAAGTCTGCTTTAAAGTTGACGATATAATTGTTCTGGCAAGCGTTTCTACATTCCCGACAATTATGGGCGAAAGAATTTTCTTAAAAATATACAAACCGCCTAAACCGTTGGATAAGATTATAAATTCAAAAGCTGAACTGACAGAAGTAAGACAATCACTGGAAAAACCGGGGATAATTTTGGTTTGCGGTTCATCCTTAAGCGGAAAAACTCACGTAATTTATTCGTTATTACTTGAGGCGGCAAAATCTAAGTATAAAAACATTATGACCCTTGAAAGTATCTCAAAATACGAACTTGAAGGAGTTAACCAATGTGAATTTAACGAAAATGTCGGCTTTAATATGGATAAAGCGGCAAGGTTTATCGGATTTCAAAACCCTGACATAATTTATCTTGAAAGCATCAATTCAAAAGAATTTTTTGATTATTTTTCAAGTCTTGTATTTAACGACAAAATTATTATCATGGAATTTCTCGCAAATAACATGGAAGACTTGAGGAAAAAAATGTCATTTTCTGACTTTGACACACTGAAAGAAATCATCACAAGCATGATTTTCATCCACTCGGAAAACAGCGTTGAAGTCTTTAATCACGATGCTTTGCAAAAATATTTAGGATAGGAGTTCCCTAAAAACCCGCAAGCAACACCATAGACAGGAGGTTTACTCTGCTTGAATATATATTTATATGCCGCTTAATCTTTAATCCAGCGGAAACTTTTAACGTAGTTGCTTCCGTTGATATCACCAAAGATTTCGGCTCTAAACACACGCAAAGTATTATTTTTGTTAAAGTTCGGGATTTTGTTTATATTACTTGTCGAACTTGGTTTGATTTCATTAATCTTAATCCCCGGAATTGTGTTAAGTAAGGTATTCAAAGACGAATTAGTTATTTTACCCGTGAGGGTAGAGAGGTTTTTTGAAAGACTTCCGTAGACTTCCATATCAGCAACAAGAGTTGCAATGTTGTAACTACCTGTCAAATACATGTTCAAGTCCTGCCCGCTTGAATATACATTGATATCGTCAGCAATACCGTCTTTGACGTGAACATTACCACTTATACTTTTGAAGTTACCTGTTTTTAACGGAGTAATCAAATCAATAATACCGTTGATAGAAAGTCCCGTAACACCGCCTGTTATGAGGTTTCCTGCTTTTAATAAGTATTCAAGAGAGCCAAGTTTCGGCATTTTACCGTCAGTGACATTAAACGAGCCTTCACCTGAAAGAGTTTTAACACAATCAACGCTTGATATTCCATTCCAGGAAAGTGACATATCACCTGTTACTGAACCGTACATTTGCCCGGGCATGTCAAAGAATTTCTCGCTGATAATCTGAGCATCCGCATCTTTTACCTGCATGTTTGCCTTACCGTCAAGGTTTTTCAGGTCATAAGAAATATTTCCGCTAACTGTTCCGTTTGCCAGTTTAAACCTGTAATCATCAATATTTAGCACCTGATTTTTATCAAGCGTAAAGTGTGAATTAAATTCTGATGCTATTGCTTTTTTAATCAAAATGTAATCAGCTTTGACCAGTGCGTTTTTAATAATTACACTATCTTCAGGCAGTAATTCCTTTTCTGGGTACTGCATAGGGTTGTTGTTATGAGTGTTATCAACATCAATATCATTCAAGGCTTGCGATATAACATTCAGATTCAATTCATCCATTGTAATCTTCAAATCTTCGATTTCAACAGGTTTTGACGGTTTGTTAACGATTTTCGCATTCATTAAGATATCGTTTGTTAAGACAACCGCTTTTGTCGTAATATTAATAAAATCTTTTTTGAAATCTATATTAACATCTCTGACCGTTGAATCAAGAACAGGAATATCAATACTGTTAATATTCAAATAGCCGAGAGCATAAGGTGCGTAAGATGTTCCGTTGAGAGTAATATCCGTTGTGAAAACACCCTGCTTAATTGTCGGTTTTTTGAATAAAACATTAAATATTCTTGCGTTTGTAGGATGTTCGGTCTTAACTTTGAAATTCTTAAACCCGACAACTCCGTTATCAAGAAGCAAAATTTCGCCTGACGCATTCAACAGATTTTGTGTAGAAACTTTTTTATTTTGTGACGTAATCAATTGGTTGTAATTCAAAGAATTAACCTTAACTCTGTCAGGATAATGAATAACGTCTGAAAGTATATTTACTGGATTAGTCGTCATTTCTTCGGAGTTAAAATTCCCTGTCGGAGCACCTGCAATTGTAGCCCCCATGTAATATAAGGAAGCATTTTCACCCAGACTTAATTTAGTTTTTGCGTTAAGTGCGTTTAAAGAACCGCTTAATTTTGAGTATAAATTAATATCACCTTTTGCTTTTATCGGATAAACTGATTTTGAGTTAAAAAATCTGTCAAAGAATATCTGCGTTAATTTTGCACTGAGTGACAAGTTAACATTCGGATTAGCAGAATATACATTAGAAATTTTGCCGTTCATAAATACAGGCATTGAACTTACGCGTGCCGTAACTTTATCAAGGTATAAAGTTTCACCTCTGAGATTTGCTTTCCCGCTGCGAACTTTAACCAATGTATCAAACGGTTTATAAATGAATGAAATATCACCCAAAACAGTATCGGCTGACATTTTGTTGTCTTTTATTCTGCCTGAAATATCGACTTTTCCTGAGATATTTGTAATATTATCAACTTGAGTTGCCAAATCTTTCGGCAAAGTGATTTGATTTTTGATAGAATTTATCGAACTTATATCAAAGTTTTTGAAATTGAAAACAGAATCCGCAATACTTACATCTTCTTTATCAAGGTCTTTCATTGAAAGGGTTAACGTGAACGGATTTTCGTTGAATAAACCGTTGAGTTTTGAGGTTTTCAAGAAACCGTTTGCAATATTGAAAGTTCCGCCGTCCAGTTTGATTGGGTTAGAACTTGACATATTAGACAAAAATTTCCCGTTAACTTTGATTTTGTTATAGTCGATATTATCAGCATCAGCGATACCCTTGTAACTTCCGGTACAATTTGCATACAAGTTCCCGATTTCCTTTTTGTATGGCAGCACCTGATCAGGATGAAGCAAATCAAACACATCTGCAAGTTTAAACTTGTCAGATTTTGCGTTGAGGTCTATTTCGGAATTAGAACCCGTACCCCAGACGTGAATTTTTGAATTACGTACAAACCCCGTAACATCATAATCCGAATCATATTGGTCAAAATTTACCGTTCCGTTTACGTTTGTAAACGGCAAAAATGTATCTTGCAAAGTCGTTTTAGAGTTATGCAGAGTTATAGAGCCTTTAGAAAATAAATCTTCGTTAAAGACAACTTCTTCGGCCTGCTTATCAACAGTACCGTATATATGCAAAAATACGTCCGCTAAACCTTCAGGATTAGTGAACGGCTTAACAACTTTTTGAACATCAACAAGTATCGGTGAAGTGTGGATAGTTTTGATGAGTTTTTTAATATCCTGACCTTTAGATTTCACATAGACATTCAACTTGCCAAGAACCACACAATCGCCGTAGATTTCTGTAGGTCTGTTGTTTATGGTTGCAGAGTATGTTTTGAAGGTAACTTTTTTGTCGTCAAATTTAACTTCACCCGAACCGTTATATAAGTTAAGATTATGAACATCAATGAATGAGGCTGAGGCATCTCTGAATTTTATAATTCCCCACAAGTGCGGATCAACCTTTTTACCTGCAGAACGCATATCAATACTTCCAAGCCCCGAAATTTTCATCATTGGAACAGGTCCAATTTGGAAATTTAAAATTTCGTGCAAAGGATTTAAAATTTCTTGTGCAGGAGCAAGTAACACTGAGTCAGAACTTTTTATCTCTAACTCAGAATATTTTGAACCGTCAATGAGAACCTTTCCGTTTACGTCAACATATTGATTGTTCGTCGCAGGAACGTGAACATCAATATACATTTTTTCCCCTTTAAAGTTCAAATCAATTGAAGCGTTTGCATTTGCACCTTTCATCGGATGAATTAAATAGGCATCACGTAATTTTACTTTTCCCGTTACTTTTGGACGAACACCTTGTCCGACAAAAGTAAGTTCTCCGTCGCCGCGTCCGTAAAATTTGTACTTTTTCAGTTTATAGAAATTAAATTCTTTCGGCAAATCTTTTGTCCACGGAAGCAGCAATACAACATCTTCAAGACGTGTATTATCAACCTTTGCGGTCAAATTGTATGCAGGTTTTTCTTTCCCAAGGTTATAAATTTTACCGTCAAGTTTTGCGTGGATTTTATCACTTTCTATTGTGGTATTTTTAAAATTAATACCGTTTTTTATTGTTCCGAAGTTTATATTTGCACTAAGATTTCCGGGATAAATTATAGATGAAACATCGTCTTTCCCAAGGATTTTCAAGTCATTAAAACTCAATGCGGTTTTAATATTTTTATGCCCGAACTTATCTTTTTTAGTATAGGCATTCAAACTTACAATACCGCCGATATCAGTAATTTTACCCTTACTCAAAACATTAACATAGTGAGAAAGGGAAGCAAGGTTAAAATCGTCGACTTTAGCAATAATTTTCAACTTATCTTCACTAAGTCTGTTTACAGGCAAATCCACGTCAATATCAGCCATTATATCGGTTTGAGTATCGCCGACATATAAGATGCTGTCCGTCGAAAAACTTGCATGCTTATTTGCGATATATTGAACATTTTTGAGATACTTGCCGCTATATTTAATCTTTTGGTTGTATTTTAAATCGTCAAGATAAATGTTATATTCGCCAAGTTCCAAATTCATCTTTGAAAGTTCAAACTCGCCTTTCTTTTCAGGAAGTTTTAAAAGATATTGACCGAGTTTAAACTGTGAATCTTTTGTAAACTCAAGAAAAACTTCTTCTCTTTTCGCCGAGAAATTAGAAACTTCGATTTTCTTTTTTATGAGCGGAAGTAATTTTATTTGAACTTTAGGGCTGTCTATTGATACGGCTTTTGAACCGTCGTCATTCAAAACGGAAACGTTATCTGATTTAATCCACACGGAAGGAAACATTCCCATTGACAACTCGGGCGAACCGATATCAACTTTGAATTTTGTATTTTTATAGATAAGATTTTCGATTTGCGACTTATGAGCCTTGATATTCACAACAGCGGGAATTCCCCACGTATATAAACCGCAGGAAATCACGATTACACTTAAAACTGTTACAATTTTCCGCTTTTTACTCATATTGTACTTATTATATTATAATATGCAAAAT
>CAMAGQ010000095.1 GCA_945833895.1 uncultured bacterium | reverse complement strand
TTTTTCAATATTTATAAATAATAAAATATTGTTAAAAATTGTAAAAATAATAGGGATAAAGTAACAAAATTTTATCTTGACGCGTATTCTAATGACATAAGTTAGTGGAGTTATCATGATATCACCAATTAGTAATTACAGGGGAAACAACAGGCTAATAGAATTTAAAGCGGCACCGGAAGAGTCAGAGAATTCCGTATATAAAGAAGACACGCTTCTGCCGAATAATTTTGCCACTCGTGCAAGAATTGAGTTGGATAAGTTTACAAAATCAATATCAATATATCCTGCAAAAGGGATAAAAGGCAGTATAAATTCAAACTTCTACGAATTTTTGACAATAGGTCAAAATGTTCCGTTTATAATCGGTAGTGTAGTTTTGATGTCGATTTTCAACAGCGTAAACAAGCATTTTTCACATAATGCGGCAATAAAAGCATCAAAACTTGGCAACAAAATGGCTCTTGGCGTTTTGTTATACGCAGGAGCAAAAGAAGCCTCTAAATTACTAATTACGAAACCGATAAAAATGATTACAGGAATTGATACGGAATTGCCTTATGCAAAAGTAAATTACCTACTGCCTGAACAACCTGATGATAACAAAGATTTAACAAGCACCGAATACCACAAAATTGGCGAAAGTGTTGATTTTCCACGTTGGGATTTGCTGTACGGAGATACTAAAAAGGGAGAAGTCAGAAACTTCCGATACGATAAGATTGCGAAAAAGAACGGACTTGGCTCTGATTTGAACGATTCTGACCAAGACGTAAAACCGATATACAAAGAAGTTTTAATCAAATCAAAACTTGCAAAGAGTTTATCAACATTCTTATGGGCGGCAAGTGCAGTTGCTCTTGCATTCCAAGACCCGTGGAATGATTATTTTAACGCCGCAACTTTAAAATTCTGGAAAGGTAAAGATTTCATGCACTCACTAAAAGTCTTTAAGAGAAGTTTGGTAAAAAGTGTAAAAAATTTATACAACGGAAATCCTGAAGCCGTATCACCTATCAAGAAACATGCCGGCAAAGCACTTCTTGGGTTAACCGCACTTACAACATTGTTGAGTGTGGCAAACACAGTACACCTGACTAAGAAACCACAAAAATATAATAACGAAATTATCAAACCTAATAAAGAAAGTGTGGTGTGCTAGATGAGAACTGCGAATTTATTACAATCTTACATAAATAACAATCCTAGAACACAACAGTACCAATCTGACAAAGTGTCAAAAGATTTTGATATACATAGAGAATTAACAAACAGAACATTTATTAAGCCTTTACCTAGTAACGGAAAACTTTTGCATACAACAATAATGGATTATCCTTCAGAAATTCAAAAAGATATGAAATACGATGCAAAAGCACTGTATCACGCACTAAAAGGAGAGGCTAACGACCACGAATTAGGACGATTAAACGATGTCGGAATGAAATTCGGAGGTTTGGTTCTGGCTGCATATTTGTTCACAAGAAAGCATACTCCTAAAACAAAACTTTTTGAATTTATAGGCTTTGGAACATTCTTTGCTGCAATGGACTTATGGCCGAAATTGTTTATTCAACTCCCTGCAAAACTTATTCACGGAGTAGACGTCGGACAAAAATATGAAGATAGTTTTGGCAGAAAGAAAATGTTCTACCAAGACCACCAATTTATACCTTGGGATTTGTACCAGGATGATGAAATCAACAAAATAGGTGACAGATTAGGCATTCCGAAAGATATTCCTAACAGAAGAAACGCTATTCAAGAAAAAATGCGTCAAATCGCATTACAGAATAACACTTTATGGATGTTAACGGCAGGTTTCGCAACTCCTTTAATGAGTGCTTTGCTTTGTAACGCAGTTGATAAAACAGTAAATAAAATTGCAGACCAAAGAATGGATAATGTTGCAGACAATCTGTTGAAAGACTTCTCTACCGAAATTAAAAAATATGATTTTTCAAAAAATACCGCAAAATTAAACGATATATTAAACAAGAATTCAGGCAAACCAATCACAAAAGAAGTGTTTGATTCTATATTTGCAAACTTGACTGACGGACTTGACAACGTTATTTCGGAAGAATTGAAGAAAGATTTAAAATTATTACTTCCTACCGATAAGAATTTCAAAATTGCAGACAACTCTGTAAATGAAATAAATAAAACAATAAGAGAAGTCTTAAAGCCTGCAAATCTTCCTGAGAATATTATCGAAAGAATAGTACCGCAGGCAGAACAGTTATCAGAACAATTCGCATCTCGCGGACTGCTTAACGGAACATTTGGAGAATTTTCGGAACATTCAAAAGTAATTCAAAATGTATTGGCGAAGAACATTGAAAACTTAAACTCTGAGTTAGACGATGCAACGAAAGTAAAACTCAAATTCTTTGTTAACAAACTAATTCACTCACAGAAATTAAATCAAGATTCACCGTTGATGAAAACGTTAAAACTTGAACCTGCAGAGGTCTTAACACCACAAAGAATTAAAACTTTATCAATCGTTTCAGAAAGCCTAAACTCATTCAAAGCGGGAAGTTCGATTCTTGACAAATACGCATATCTCAAGGTTGCACAGGCTCCTGAAACAGGAATTGCAAACATCTGGAACAATATGCAGGATGAAATATTCAAAGCAATGCACTTTACAAAAGATGAAATCAAACTGGCAAGACTTGATAATGAAGCAGCAACTGAAGTTTTGCGTAATAAAATGGAAAACTTAGTTGCAAATAAAGCAGATTACCAAAAATTCATTGATAAAATGGAAAGTTTACTGTCTACTCTTCAAAGCAGAAGTAAAGACCTTGATATGCATCAGGACAAGAACATAAACCTTTATAAATCGTCAGTAAATTCAACATGTGACAGTACTGCACAAGCCTTGTTCGGTCAAAACATGAAACATACCGCAGGCATAATTGCAGGTGTGCTTGACAACGACGGCAATGTAGTATCTCAAAGAACATCGGCAAAACACCTTATGTTGACTTATGTTGAAGACAGACTTAAAGGCGTAAAAAGTTCATTCTACAGATTCTTAAATCTTGCGGATTTATATTATAGAATTGCCCATATTGAAGGCGATAACAGGATTTTGAACAGCAGAATACCAAGAGAAGTCAAAGAGGAAATGGCTGAACTGGCAAAACAAGTTATGATAGACGGACATACCTCTGATTTTGCAGTAAAACTATGGCAGTTAAGAAATCCTGAAGCGAATAAAACCGATTATTCACAAATCCAAACCCAAAACGGAAAAGTAATAAACAAATATCTTGATAAAGCAGAACATGAATGCGTTGAATTTACAAATGACAGAAATTACTTTGAATCTGTCATGAAATTGATGTACGAAGAAGATGTTCACCCTGATACGGCAGCAAGAATAGAAAAATCAGGATTCTGGGAGGATTTCAAAAACTTTAGACACGAAGTACTTGAAATACTTAGTGGAGATGATTACTTCTTTAAACCAAATCATCTTGTTAACGGCAAAAGGAGAAAATCTTCATCATCAGAAAGATTCTTGTTGACAGGCTGCGTACCTTCGGAAATGGCACATAAAGCATTCAATAACATGTTCAACAGCGGAAAATGGTTCAGCACATTCGGAAAACTGGGTGCGGGACTTGTCGGAGTAACGTTGCTTACACAATTCTTTATCGGAAAAAACAAAACTCCATGGAAAAATAAGGAGAATAACTAATGCTCACAGTATATTCTACAACACCAAATTCAGCGAAATATAAAAATATTGGATTCGGGGCGAACCTTTTAGACCAATACAGACAATCTGCAGGAGTAAATAACGCAGCAACTCAAACTCAACCGCAGAGCAATTTGGCTGAGCACACTTACCCAAAACAAAATTCCAGCAACAATTTGCTCAATATATATTTAGATAATATTGCAAAATCAAACGCTCCAATAGTTACACAGGTAAAAACTACAGACGTTGAACCTGTAAAACCTTATAAAAACGATTTAAGATCACTATTTTTAACAAACAGCGTAAAATTGTTGGCGATTGTTCCAAGAACATTCAACGCAAAAGATACAAACGGCAACGAATTTATTGACGGAAACGAATCTTGCGGAACATTTTTAAGTGCAATAGAAAGATTGGATGAAGTTAAATCACATGGATTTAACACCCTTCACATTTTGCCAATCAACCCGCCGGGAAAAGATAACGCATACGGAACAGCAGGTTCTGTTTATGCTCCTGAAGATTTGTTAAAAATTGACCCGATGCTGATTGATAAAAATGACCCACGCACAGATAAAGAACAATTCAAAGCATTTATTGATGCCTGCCACAACAGAGGAATCAGAGTAATGGTGGATTTACCAAGTTGTGCATCTTTCAACCTCTATGAGAATAAACCAAACTTGATGGCTCACGAAAGAAACGGTTTGCCGAAAACACCTCAAGGCTGGTACGATATTAAAATGTTTGAGCCGTGGGAAGATGAAGGAAAAAGAACTCTGAACCCTGACCTTCTTGAATATCACAGAAAATTTGTAGATATGCTTATCGACCTTGGAGTTGACGGAATTAGAGCGGACGTTTCAAGAGCAAAACCTGTTGAATTTTGGGATATTCTAATACCTTATTCAAGAAAGAGAAATCCTGAATTTGCATGGCTTGCAGAATCTTACACATACGAAGATGCTTCACCACAAGCAAATATGCCTTATGACCGTCCTGAAGATTCATTAAGAGCCGGATTTGACAGTTACTACGGACAATATCACATTTTCAACGAATGGAATACGGCAAAAGAATTACACGACTACGTAATCGACAACCTTAATATGTCATATAATCTTGAAAAAGGTAAATCTTTAATCGGTTCATTTGCAACACACGATGATATTTCACCAATGTATCACGGCGGTGAAATCTATTGTAACCTAACATCAGGATTGCAGGCAACTTTACCGATGTTGAACCCTTATGCAGTTGACGGTTTCCAATCGGGTGATTACTACGATTACAAATATGGCAACACAATATCTGAAACAACTCAGACAGACAGCCATAAAATGAAAACTCACACAGGAAAACTTGATATTTTCAATTTATCTCGCAAACCGGGAGGTAATGAACCTGAAATCGGTGAATTCTTTGCAAAAGCGATGGACGTTCGAGAAAAATACGGTGATATTATAAAATTCGGTTCTTATATCGTACTGAATAAAGATGCCGACAAACAAGACCAAATTATTGCTTTTGCAAGACACAAAAGAGGAAAAACAATCCTTGTCATAGCAAACAGAAATGTAAACAGACATACAACAGGAAAAGTATTAGTTCCAACATTGAAAGAACATCAAAAACTTACCAACCTGTTACCTTCTTACGGTGAAGAAAGCAAATTCCAAGTTTCGCAAGGTAAAATCGCAGTAGATTTAGGCCCTGGAAGAATACACGTATTTGAAATAGATACACCATACATTGAATCTTACGCAAATCAGGTCTACAAACAAAATATTTAAGAATTAAAATTTATGTAATATAGAATACAAGATTAATTAAGAAATCTGCGACCAACATAAAAATAGTAGAAAGAATTGCGGCTTGAGTGGTAGAAGCACCGACTTCTTTAGCACCGCCTCTTGTTTCGTAGCCTTTAGTAGCACAGACAAGAGCAATTAATGCTCCGAAAATACTTGCTTTCAATAAACTTATATAAATATCTTTTGTCGCCATCCAAGCCCAAGCAGAAGCCGTATATCTTGCAGGGTTAAGATTGATTGTTCCCCACGCAACAAACATTCCGCCTGCAATCCCGACAAATTCTGCGATTAGAACAACCATAGGCACGGTTATCGCAGATGCAATAATTCTCGGAGTGAAATAATATCCGACAGGATTGATTTTCAACGTCTTTATCGCATCAACTTGAGATGTAACCTGCATGTTTGCAATCTCTGCAGATATTGCAGTTCCTGCTCTAGCACCGATTGCCAATGCGACAAACCCCGGAGCAATTTCTCTAATCATAACAACCGCAATTGTTCCGCCAATATAGGCTTCAGCACCTGTCATAAGAAACTCTTTTGAAACCTGAATTGCAATAACCGCAGCTGATATAAACGCAATAATAAGAGATATCGGCAAGGAATCATAACTTATAGATGCAGCCTGAGAAATAATGCTCCGAAACTTGACATTTCCGCCGAACAAATACTTCAAGCATTCAAATAAATTCTGCATACATAATCCTAAAAAGTTAATCAAACCTAACCCTTTCTTTTGAACTTAATATGAATATACCATAAAAATTGAGGAATTGTTACTAAAAGTATATATTTTCTGTACAGCCTTTTGAAGTTTTGTATAACCATATAGAAAAGCAT
>CAMAGQ010000094.1 GCA_945833895.1 uncultured bacterium | reverse complement strand
AATTAATTCTTCAAGTGGTAAATCATAGAGTTTTAAAAAATCTTCTCTGGTGTAATTTGTATATTTGTTCATAAGTTTCTCCTTTTGCCCAGCATAATAATATATTGAACGCCATTATAATATAACAAAAACAGTTAATAATCAAAAATGGGCAATTGAAGAGTGTAATTTTGTAAGGTTTTATAAAATCCCTTCAAGCATATCATTTAGTGCAAGTTTTGCGGTTCTTGCAGGAGTAGCAAAAGATGTTCCGAAAAACTGATTGAACTGAGCCTGATATTTTCCGTCAACAACTGTAAGATTTCCGATATAATCAAACAATTTCTTTCGTCTTGCTGAGTAAATACAACTTTGTTCTTCTAATTTTCTTTTTTCTTTTAAAATCTCCGGCATAGGCTTTTTCTGTTTAAACAAATTTATTTTTGCCAATTGAAGTTCTTTAATTCTTTCATCTATCGCATCTTTTAATTGCTCAACTCGTTTTTGCGATTTGTTAAGTAAAGGATTTTCCCGTAAAGAGTCAATGCGTTTTGAAGAGAAAGGAATATCCGTCCCGCTCAAGCCTGTAATATTTACCCCGTTAGGCGTAAGCGTCGGAGTAAATTCGCCGACTTCATAATGCTGTGTCAATGATGAATTTCTGGAACAAGAAAAGTCAGAAATTTTACCTGTTTTAGGGTTAAGAGAACCAACCCCTTCCGCACCTTGATTTATTACAAGCAATCTGTTTGATAAACTTTTTGCCTCAGACACGTTAGAAGCATTATCTGCGGCACACAATACTCTTGTCCCGCTCTTTTTTATTTTATCAAGCACACTTTGTTCCTCTAAAACTTGTCTCATAAAATGATTTGCCGGCGTAATTTTTTTCTGCACTGCAACAGACTGCCCAAAAGAACAGGAAAGATAATCTAATTTCCCGTGAGTTTTTATATAATCAAGAACTTGGTCAAGTTTTTTCTCACTGCACTGAGTCCCGTCTGTAACCTCAAACCTAAAATATCGAGCAAACGGATTATTACGTTTCGCAAAGAGTTCAACAAGTTCACCATGTGAAAGCCCAAATTCGCAACTATCAATATAAGTATCAGGAATACCAATTACTTTTGGCGTAAGTTCAGCCTCTTTTACGAACCCGCCATTCTCGTTCAAAATTCTGACCGCAACTTTTCCGTCCTTAGTTTCACCTTGTTTTAAAATATTATAAACCTTGCCGTCTTTCGGGTTAACCCATTCAACACGCGAAAAACTATCCTCAATCGTTGTTGAGGTAAGTCGTTTTAAGTCCTCAGCACTTGCTTGAGCATACGTTCTTGGAACATGCGGGGCTTTTACCTGCATTGTTGCAATTTTATTCATTGCTCTTGCGGTTTTCATCTCTTCAGATACAAACCGAGAAACTAAACCTGAAAATTTATTGACTGATAAACCCATTAATTTATTTTTTGCCCCCGTTTATCGGAATAGAAACACCGACGTTAACACTCGTTGTTCCTGCGTTAACCTTTGTCACGTCATAGATTTGTCCTTCAACAAACACGCTTGCTTTTCCGACTTTTGTCGACACACCCGTAAAGTTTCCGACAGTAGTTTTTGCATCACCGTTTTTGTAGTTAACCTTTGTGGCAATGTAAGGAGTTGTATAAATGTTTGTATTTTTGCCGACAGGAACAGTCACAGTCGCCGGTTGAACTCTGAATTGAACGGTCTGACCGTTTTCACCCAAGTTGTTTCTTACCCTAAATCCGCCTGAAACGCAACTGTCACCGTAAGGCATTGAGCCCTTCAAATCAACAACGGCACTTGAAGGCTTGCCGTCAAATGTCATTCCGATACCGGTATAAACTCCCATATTGCCGTTTCCGACTTTCATGCTGTTGTCTACTCCGGCTGTTGTAAAATTTGTTCCGTCACACTGCTGATATGACGATGCTGAAATTTTTGTATTTACATTAGGCATAACTTTTCCTTTATAAATTCCCCTTAATTATATAAAGTGTTTTTCTTGGAAAAAATTGCCTCGTATTCAAAAATTTTGCAAAAATCATCAACTGTTTGAAACAAATCTTTACAACAATAAAAATCAAAAATTTTAACGTTGTTTATTTGCCCAGAAGTTTATCTGCAAGTTTAGTTTCAAGCGTTCCGTTCAAAGCCTTAGAAACTTTTTGTAACTTTTTAGCGATAAGTTCCATATTGTCAGTCCATACAAAGTTATCCAACACGTACTTTTCAGCCTTGTTAAAATCACCGTCAATCTGTATTCTGACAATTTCTGCAAGCATTTCTTTCGCTATCGGAACGACTTTATCGATATTAACCTTTATTTTGCCGTCTTTTGTAATTTCGTAACCTCCTCTATCGGCAAAATATTTATTTTGCATTACAGTACGCACTCTATGTGCTTGAGATAATATCGGTTTTGATTTAAGGAAATTATCGGCAACAGTTGTAACGATAATTTGAAGTCGTTGTTCTTCCGTGTACATACCGAGTTCCGTCAGCAAGTCAACAAAGGCTAAAGCACCCATATCGGCTTTATTTTCTTCAATAATATTTCTGTATTTGCCAAGTTTTTCGCTGCCTTCTTTTGGTCCGAGCGAATGAGCGTTTTCATGTCCGATAGTAAACCAGTGGTCAGCCTCGTCCAAATAATATTTATGCTGTTCTTTATCAAGAATTGCATCTAATCTTTCCTGCAATTTCTTCTTATCACTGATAAATCTTATCTGTCTGTGGTAAACATTTCTGCGACCTCCGCCGATTGTCAAAGACAACTTGTCAGAATTCGGAAGATTTTCAGCAAGAGTAATTCCGCCTCTATACTCGCCAACATCACCCGATGCCATTACCATATCAACATCAACCATTGTTTGCTGAGCATCAGATTCAGCAGAAATCGTTTGTGTATATTCATTGTTATACGGCATATTTTCAGCAAGTTTAGGCAGATATTTTTTTATAGCCATTAAGGCTTCTGTGCCTTCTTTATTAATAATACCAACTCTGCCGCCGAGAAAATCTTTCGGAATCGGAGAAATTCCGTGTTTTTCCAATTCTTTCGATAATTCTTCGTTTTCAACAATAGTTCCGGTCATTGCATCTTCGTAGTTTTCACGGGTGATAGTAAATTCCAAAGGAGTATCCTGCAAAGATGCCCACTTTTTATCAGCGTAAGCATCAAGCATAGGATCTGCCGTTCTCAAAGCCTTTGCCTGTAATACTAAATACTCGTTAAAATCAGCATTTGTAGAAGTTTTTGCTGCAAGTTCCAACTCATCAGCCATTTTAGAAAAATCTTCGCTGAAATAATCAACGTAATCTATCCCCGCCAAATCTTCCGCAGCACGGACAACCATTGACCTTTGGGTCAAAATTGCCTTAACTTCATCTATTTTATTTTCAGATAACATTCTCAGCAAAACAGAATGAAATTCTTCTTTTGACAAATCTTCAGGATAAACACCTTTGCCTAATTTTTCCTCAACACCTTTTATTAAAGAAATAGGATTAGACATTGTATCAACGCCGTTTACACCTTTTTGAGCATCAAACAAAATCTTTGTCAGTTTAGCCTGCTTATTGCCTTTTTTCTCTTCGCTTTCAAGAAATGCTTTGACAGGCAAATTATGTTTGCAATCTATCTGCATATTGATTTTTTCAAGGATATCAGCCGCCTTGCAAAGATGACGGAGTGCAATTTTGTCGCCTTCCGCAAGTGCCAGATATTCGGGAGCATCCTCTTTCAAAAATTTCTTAGTAATCAAATAATCCTTATGCGTTCTTTTTTCCAATTCCTGCATAGATAAATTTAATTCATAATCTGCCATATATAACTCTCCTTATTAAATTTACTTAAATTATATAAGAATTATATCATTCAAAAAAGCAATAAACAAGCAGTTTGTTTAGGAAGTTATATAATACTAGTCGGAATATCTTCCATTTTTTAAGGAAACACACTGTTTCTTTCCACACCTATTTTGTTTGAAAATCTTCGCTAACGGCACTCGCAATAAACGGGTACGCTTACGCTTTCACCCGCTGCTCGTGCCTGCACAGAATGACGAAAGCCCTGCGAATTTTTGAAATTACTCATATATTTACCCCTTTAGCCCTATACAAACAACAAATCAATCACGCAGTAAACAATACTGACGTAACCTAAATCGCCAAACAGGGTAATCCAGAATGGATAGTTATGTTTTTCTGCCGCTCCGTCCTCCAACTTTTTGACAGCATTCCACAGACACGCAACAGCGAACACAAAACTGGCAAACAGAAGAAATGAAAAGAGAATTAAAATATACCAACCGGAAATTCCGCCAATTCCGCGAACAAAAGACCTTACAAGTTCAAAAACCGCGTATACTGCAAGAAATGTCAATCCGCCGATAAAATATAACTTTGTTTCTCTCAATTCCTGATAGTTCATTTTTATACCCTCTAACTTGATATCAGTATAACGGAAAATCTGATTATATTATATAGTTTCATTGACAGAAAATGAAATATGAAAAAAAAATTTACAATTAAATAGCAAAAAATATTTTTACGGATTTTATATATAAAAAAAGGACTCTTTTATGATTATTAACCACTACGACAACCGTAATTTATATTTTGGCATAAAAATATCCGATTCGGCAGAAAAAACTATTCTCAGGCAGTTAAAAGTAGAAAGTGCTAAAACCCGCAAGTTGGCTGAGCAACAATTTGAAAAAATAAAAACCTGGGAACCGCAGAATGCCGAACTTGTTCTTGCAAAAAACTCCGAAGGTAATACTCAACTGGGATTGAGATACCCGCTAAATGAGTTTGTAAAAGGTTCTTGGGCTTTTGAACACCTAAACAGCAGAACTGTTTTGAGCAGTTTTTTGAAACTTAAAGAAAAACACATTTATAACACAATTAACAACATCTTATTTTTATATGAAAAACACGGTCCGCAGTTCTTTAATCGAACAAAAGTTGAAACTATTTATGATAAGGTTCGTGCCGGGAAATTTTAAACGCCCTATAAATTTGCTCTAACAAAATCAATCTTGCAAACTGGTGCAAAAATGTCATTTTTGACATACTCATTTTTAAATCTGCACGCTCTGAAACATTCGCCCCAATTCCGCACGAAGAACCGATTACAAAAACAATTTCGTTAATTCCCTCATCTGCCAGTGACGTAAGTTTTTGCGAAAATTCTTCACTTGAAAATTGTTTCCCCTTAATTTCCATAGTAACAACAAAATCGGACGGTTTTATCTGGGAAAGGATTTTTTCACCCTCTTCTTCTAAAACCTTTTGCGTAATATTTTCGTCCTTAATCTCTATCGGGCTTAATTCCACAACAGACACAACTGCATACGGGGTTAGCCGTTTCAAAAACTCGTCAATTCCCTCTTTTAAAAAGTTTTCTTTAATTTTCCCGAGTGCAATAATCTTAATTTTCAACTTTATCACTGTCACTTTCTATATACAAAGAACGGGACGGGAACGCAAAATCAATCCCTGCCTTTCGATATTCGGCAATAACTTCTGACAAAAATTCACCTCTAACCCGCAAAAATTTGTCGTAAGCCCCTGATTTTACATAACCTCTAAATCTTATATTTATTGAACTGTCGCCCAAATCATGAATACACACGGTAAATTCGTTATGAATTTCTTTATGTTTAATCGCTGTTTCTTTTAAAATATCCTGAGCAAGTTTTATATGTTCGTTATCGGTTGAATAAGTAACGCCAAAAGTTAAGTTCAAAAATCTTTTCTTAGCATTAGAAACATTCACCACAACAGCATTTGCCGCAATATTATTAGGAACACTTGTCAAATAATGGTCTAAATCTCTGATTTTTGTTGAACGCATGTTTATATCTTCAACGTAACCTTCAATTCCATTCAATTTGACATAATCACCAACTTTGTAAACTCTGTCGGATAAAATTCCAACAGTTCCGAAGATATTGGCAAGAGCATCCTTTGCAGCCATACCTACCGCAATACCGCCGATTCCGAAACCTGCAAGTATTGATGATATTGAATACCCCTGACTTTGAAGTAATCCCGTACCGGCAATAAATAAAACTATCGCTTTGACTATTTTCATAATTACAGGAAGAAATCTCAACAGAGGAGAATCTATCTCTTTTTCCTGTAATTTTTTGATTATCTTCTTGTCCGCTAAGTCTATCACCTTAAATAATACAGCGACAAGTACAATATTTATGGCTAATGCTATCAATCCTGCTTCCCACTTTGGCATTTATTTACTCTCCTTTTACTCGTTTATTATAAAATAGAAAAACTTGAGTTAAAATATTATGTAAATATTAATTATTTTCATATAAGGCACAAAAAGGGGGGATGCCGCTGCACCCCCTATAATCCCGAAGGAAAAATCAGTTATGAGAAAATTCACTCGCACACCCCACGCACCGAGAGCCCATAAAACACTGAGCAG
>CAMAGQ010000093.1 GCA_945833895.1 uncultured bacterium | reverse complement strand
AAATTTGAAAATAACAGCAAAATTCATCTTGATGACAAAACTAAAGCAAACATGGTTAACAATCTTTTGGTTGTCCTTTGTGCAAACAAAGAAAGTCAGCCTGTCATCAAAAATGACCTTGCATAAGAAGTTTTATATAACAAATAACTAAAAAAAACAAAAAGGTTTCATAAAAAATAATGGAACCTTTTTGCTTTGCTCCCGCAAACGGATTATTTAATCTTTTTCATACACTAATCCGTTCCACACGGAACCCCTTTTCATATCTGTATAGTTTTTATTACCTTTCTGAATTGCTCAGGTTGCGTAATCAACCTGACCTATTATATTCTATACACAATCCCGACAGATATCTATTGTCCTATCGGACAATTTACAAATTATATCCAGATTGTCCGCTATTTTCCGAAGAAATGATTAAGTTTTGTAACAAATAAAACAAATTGTGAAATTGGACAAAATTAAAATTGTTTATATAGATGTAAACACGAACGAGGATAAATTTTAAATAAACACGAGATTAAACTACCTACTACTACACTAACCTACACGAGGAATTGAAAAAATTCCGAACTCTTTCCAAATCGGAAGAGTTTTTTTTTGCATTAATTACGACTATCTAAATATTAAAAAAACGGTAAACATTGATACTAATATCTTGCCCAAATCACCTCAAGCAATTATAATCTAAAACTATAAACAGGAGAAGGTATGAAAAAATTTTTATTGATAAGTTTTCTTTTATTGTGTGCAAATTTTGCATACGCAACTAACGTTCTGGAAGAACAAAACCTTATTCAGACAAGGATAGACAAGGTTGGCACAGATTTATTGAATTACAACAAAATTCCTAAGCGAATAGTTTTTACCTACACTCCTCAAACTAAAAAGTCATTACTTTCCACGGATAAAGCCCTGACCAAACGGCAGATAATCGTTTATGACGGCTTGTATCAACACCTCCAAACAGATGATGAACTTGCAGCAATGCTTGCAAGAGAAATCTCAACTGCCGTAAAATCCTACAGCGGAGTTTGGGGCGGAACTCTTGATTCAGTGCAAGTCGCTCTGGGGTCTAAGAAATTTGAAGTTGTCGCAGATAAAAGAGCCGTTGATTATATGGTTAACGCAGGCTACTCGCCGCTTGCTCTCATAGTTTTCATAAATAAAACCTATCCGCAAAAAAGATTTGACAGATTTTCAAGGCACAACCTCACGTCAAAAAGACTTGCAAAAATTTATGAATACATAACCTATAAATACCCGCAATACTTAACAGATGAAAAATATTTGAATAATGAATATTATCAGAATTTCTTGCTTAATTCCGTCGAAAACCGAAAATTACTCGAAGAAAAAATCAGAACAAAATCAACAAAGGATGTTGATTATGAATAGAATTTTATCCGTAATTTTTATACTTGGTTTACTTTTTATACCGATAAATATTCAGGCAGAAGAAATTGCCGAAAATCAGGCAGAGCCAACTGTTGAAGAAAAGCAAATTCTGCCATACAACTATTTGAGTACATTGTCAATACCGATAAAACTTACAATAACTGAACCATATTCAACAAAAGAACCCCTAAATGAAGGCAGCACCTTGAATTTCAGAGTTCTTGAAAATGTTTATTATAACGGGAAACTTATAGTTAAAAAAGGTGATGAAATTTCAGGAAAACTTGAAACAAATATAACCGCAGGAATGAACGGTTTTCCTGCCGAAATCGTCCTTGATGACTTTGATATTCCCAAAATTAAAACCTCTCAACTGCAAAGTGCATACGTTAAAAAAGGTACAAACCGCTGTTTCTGGGTTTACCCGCTAAAATGGGCATTAACACCAATTCCGTTTGTAGGCTCGCTAACAAACCTGATAAAAGGCGGGCATGCTCAAATAAAAACCTCCGACGTTATCACAATATATTACTACCCTGAATGGTATTAACACGTGGAGTATAAAAGTTTAACCCTATCAAAAGAGGAACAAACCTCTGGCAGGCAAATCCGACCGCAAAAGCATGTTTAGCGGGAAATATCACAGACATTATGCCTGAACGTTTTTACTTTCGTACTCAATGCCCATTTCTTTCAGGGTTTTAATAAAATTCTGGGCACATATCCGCTGAACTTCCGGCGGAACAATTCTTAAAATTTCAACTGTTTTTGCAATAACAGGATCTTTATCATACCAACGATTATTTGCATTCACAGGTTTTGCCATTGCGTAAAATTTATCAATAGTTTCTTTTGAAAGTTTTTCTTCAAGTTTTTTCAAAAATATTTCTGCTTGAACTCTTAATTCAGGCTGATAATTTCTTAAAAGTTCAATAACTTCTAATAATAACGGGTCATGATCGTACCAACGCTTATATGTAGGACTCATTCTGTGTACCCTCCGTTAGGTTAATCTGGGAATCTTCATTACGTCTTTCTATTTTCCCTCCTAACAATCTTAACTTACTTTCAAAGTTTTCGTATCCTCTATCTATATGATGTAATTTTTCGACAACAGAAGTTCCGTCAGCCATCAAAGCCGCAACAACCAAAGATGCACCCGCCCTTAAGTCGCTTGCAGCAAGCGTTGTACCTGATAACTTTTTAACACCCTTAATAATAGCGTGGTTTCTGTCCTGGTGAATATCCGCACCCATTCTGTTCAGGTCAGGAACTTGCATAAATCTGTTTTCGTACAAACTTTCGGTAATAATTCCGACACCGTTTGAAGTAGCAAGAAGTGCCATTGCCATTGATTGTAAGTCCGTAGGAAATCCCGGATACGGCTGAGTTACAAAATTTATTGAGTTCAAACGGTTTTTGCAGCTGACTTCCATTGATGTCGGGTCAAGAAGTTTGATATTCGCACCCATTTTTATCAATTTGTTTGTGAAGAAAGTCAAATGTGCAGGATAAATATTTTTAATTATCCCTTTACCTTTTGTCGCAATAATCGCTGTCATATACGTTCCTGCCTCAATTCGATCAGGAATTGTTGTATATTCAATCGGGTGAAGTTTATCCTGTTTAACACCGTTAATCACGATTTCAGAAGTTCCCGCACCGGAAATATCAGCCCCCATTGTATTTAAGAAATTCGCAAGGTCAACAATTTCAGGTTCTTGAGCGGCGTTCTGAATTCTTGTAGAACCTTCTGCAAGAACAGATGCAAGCATGATGTTTTCTGTCGCCCCAACTGACGGGATATCAAGGTAAACGTCAGAACCCACAAGTTTATTGGTTTTTGCGTGAACATATCCGTTTTCAATCTTAATTTTCGCTCCAAGAGCCTCTAAACCTTTAATATGGAAATCGACTCTTCTTTCACCGATTGCACAACCGCCCGGAAGAGCAACTCTTGCTTCCTTACAACGGGAAATCAATGCACCCAAAACGATAAACGAAGCTCGCATTTTGCTTACCAGTTCGTAAGTTGCTGTCACGCTTGTTATATCTGTTGCGTCAATTGTTATTGATTTTTCTACCCTGTTATAATTTGTTTTTGCACCGAGTTGTGCAATTACACTCAACATAATTTCAACGTCTGTCAATTCAGGAACATTGTATATTTTTGATTCACCTTTGGCAAGAAGTGCTGCTGCCATCAACTTCAAAACCGAGTTTTTAGCACCGCCTATTGATACTTCCCCTTTTAATGGTGTTCCGCCTTTTATATAATATCTTTCTACCAACTTAGCCTCCGAAAGAAATTCAATCACATTCTTACTTATACATAATAATACAATCAGTACGATTTGTTGTAAATACTTTAATTTATGTAAAGAAAGTATATACTCATAAAAGAAATTTTGGGAACTATATTACCTCCAACCCTGACAAGTCCTTGAAGCAACTGGTGGCATACATTTACCCCTGCCCCCAAAAGCAATACCCTCGCAAGCCTTGAAGCAACCGGTAACATACATTTACCCCCTACCCCCAGTTGACTTTTTCGATAACTTCGATTTCGTAGCCGTCAGGATCTTTTAGGAATGCGATATTACTGCCTTTGCCGTTCAGGTCAAAAGGTTCGTATAAAAACTCGTACCCTAAATCAAACATTTTGGTTTGAAACTCTTCCATTGAGTTCACTTGGAATGCCAAATGTCCGAATGCTGTACCGATACTGTAACCTTCAGGCGGTATAACATCATTTTCTGTTAATTCCAGAACAGGCGTGCCGCTTTCATCTGCAAGAAAATAGAGCCAGCAATCGTTCAATTTTCTCATACTGTCTAATTTCATGCCAAAAAGCCCGATGTAGAATTTCAAACTGGCTTCAGCGTCTTTTACTCTTATCATTGTGTGTAGATAGGTCATTAACTCTCTCCTTTTTTTGAGTAATTATAACATAAAAAACGTGGAGGTATGGGATGTTCTTTAATCTTCTTCGTCAATATTGTAATTATCAATGGTATCATTCAATAATTTAATCATCTCATCACGCAGATTTTTAGGTGAAATAATTTCGCAATTATAGGTATAGCGAAGAAGTCTATGCAGGAGTTTGTCAAAACTTTCGTCTTTATTTATCACTGTCAGCCAGCCGTTTTCGTCGTAACCGTCAGAGTATTCATTTTCTTTCAGTTTGTAGGTTTTCGCAAGTCGGTTTTTGAGTTTATAGACAACGGTTGTCGGCATTTCCATATTGTTTGCAACCTGAGGAAGCCGTGCTATTGAGAGAATATTGTTAATCGGTATTTCAAGATGTGCGTGAGTTCCGATATCGTAAACTTTTAGAGAAACGGTTTTACTGCCATAGATAAGTTCTTTCAGAACACCTTTGCAGCGTTGTTCTTTATTATTATGCAGATAGATAATGTTTATTACAAATTTTTCTTCGCAAATCTTTTCACATTCCATAATTTGTTCTCTTGTATTTGAATAGTAAAAAGAGAAATCATGTTCATCAGATGTTATAAGCGAATTGAGAGTATTTTTATCATCGCTGTTCATCCTGAGGTTGACATTGTGCAGAAAATCCTTAACCTCTTTTGTCCATTTGTTTTCAGGAACTGTATCAATATATTTTGTAATCAAACTAATTGCTTTCAAATCGGAATGGGTTAACTTCAAGTTATACAAACTGCTTTTCAGTTTGAATTTTGTGTTATCTTTTTCTATTTTTATCCCGCGGACTTTGAAAGTATTTATATAACGATTTAGAGTAACTTGAATATTTTCTTTCGGAGTTTCTTTGGTGTTATTTTTAAATATGTCCAAAACTTTATCGTACTCTGCATCATCATCGTAAAGCAAACTCAGAAATTTTAATATTTTCAGACATCCTTCGTTTAATTTTTTAGTGCTTTTCAAGATAACCTTCTTTCATTTTCTTGAGTGTTGCAATTATGTCCGATTTAAAATCTTTCGGATAAAGCACTTTACATTTTTTAGAAAGAAACATTATCCTTTGAACTAATTCAAATTTACTTTTTGAGGTTATTTCGATAACTAATTTGTTCTCTGAACTTGAAATTATTTTTTCATTTTCCAGAAGTTCAAATTCTTCATTCGTATCTTTTGTGTATTCGTATCCGACAATAATTTCAGGACTTTCCAGAGTTTTGTTCGCAAGATTTATACTGACAATTTTTATTATTCTGGAAACCAAAAATTTTGCATAATTTTTATGCTCGGAACTTACCCCGTAAATATAAAGTTTGCCGTTTTCGATAGTAACTTTGTCGGTTAAAACGGTAATATTCTTATGACCGGAAACGGGTGAATTATAATAAATCGTAATTTCCGTATTGTTTTCGCAGTAAGAAATAAGCTGCCGTATTAATTTTGTTTCAATATTACTTATCGGTGAAATGTTATTTAATTTAGTTTTCAAGTCCTCATTTGTAATATACTTGGATATTTTTGTAAAAAATGACTGCAAAGCAATCAAATCTTCAACATCAATAGATTTTGAAAGCGACTTGTAAATTTTAATAATACTTTTAACATGAGCATCGCTCAAAGAAAGTTCAAAAGGATGGGAATCTATGAAATATTTATACACACCGTTTTCGGAATATCTTCTAACACAGCAGCCATAACTTTTTAGAGTATTTATGTAAATTCTCAGAGCATCAGTTGATAATTGTTCGTGAAGATATTCATGCTCTTGTATTGCAGTTTTAATTTCCTCATAACTTCTCGGTGCTTCGACAAGCAGTTGAAAAATTATCAATGATTTGAATCCCGTATGAGCAATTAAATTATGCGTAATCGTATTTGTTTTATAGAATTGTTTCATAAATTATTAGTTTTATCCCTACAATCCAGTCTATCATAAACTTTCACCTTTTATCAACCCTTTAAAGAATTTATGAATATTTTTTGCCCCCATGTATATGTTCCATAATTCGGTGACAAAAATTTTGGTTCGCTTTGTAAAGTTCAGAATGACATGTTGGTGGAATTTTCAGAAATTGAAACCTGCCCCTCACCCCTTCCCTCCCCCGACGGGGGAGGGGGAAAGAG
>CAMAGQ010000092.1 GCA_945833895.1 uncultured bacterium | reverse complement strand
GATACTTAAAATTTCAACAAAACTTTCAAAGTATCTTTTTCTTTATTTTTTTCAAACCCTTCAATTGCATCATCAATAGAATAAGTTGCAGAAATAAGCGGTGAAAAATCGACTTTTTCTGATTGAAGTAATCTTAATGCCGCAGGGAATTGTCCGCAACGAGAGCCAAGAACGGTAATTTCATCAATTACAATCGGTGCAAGGTTAAATTCTTTAGATGCGGCAACCGTACTTTTTAGAACTAAAACTCCGCGTGGTTTTGTCAGAGCCAGTGCGGTTTCAAATCCTGAAATTGAACCTGTTGCTTCTACAACAACGTCGTATTTTTTCTCAATCGGAAAATCGTTTAGTAATGAGGTTTTACAGCCTTGTGCTTTTGCTATATCAAGTTTATTTTGATGTTTACCGACAAGCGTAACATCAAGGTTTAGCGAATTAAGTGCAAGTGCCGTGATTAGCCCTAACTTGCCATCGCCAAGAATTACAACTTTTTCAAACGGCTTAATGTGGTGTTGTTCTGTAATTTCAAGTGCGGCGGCAAGCGGTTCTACAAACACCGCTTGAGTGTCAGGAACATTTTCAGGAACTTCAAACAAAACTTCTGTAGGCATTGTGAAATACTGTGCAAAAACTCCGTCCTTGTGGAAAATTCCAAGTGTGTGTCTATTCGGACAGTGGCGGTATAATTTTTCTGCACACCATGGGCAATTCGGGTCTTTGCAGCCGTAACTGATTTCAGGAACAACTCTTTTCCCGACAAGTGATTGGTCTGCGCCGTTGACTTCTTCAACTATTCCGACTGCTTCGTGTCCTAAAATTCCGACATAACCCATATAACCTTTTGTGATTTCGTAATCTGTGTTGCAAATCCCCGCAAGTGTCACTCTGACAAGGGCTTCCCCTTCTTTTGGAATTGGTTTTTCGTAATCGTTGACAAGTTTCAATTCGTTATCAAATACTACTGCTTTCATTTATTTTTTCTCCTATTCTTCAATACTTTTCCAGTCTTTTGCGGCTTTATTCAGGGCTGTTTGAATATCGGTTTTGCCCGTCAAAACCTCCTGAAGTGCTTGATTTATTATATTATTTATTTCCTTTTGTCCTTTTTGAGTTTTATAAACAGGTTGAATTTTATTGAGTTGCGAAGCACTTATAACCCTCGCTTTTGCAATAATATCGCCGGTTTCATACTTTGTATAAAATTCATTATCCAAAGTTTTTTTATTAACAGCAAGAACATTTGTCAACTTTGCAAGTTCCAGCTGGTTTTGGTCGTTTGTCAAAAACAGGGCAAAATCCAATGCCTCATTTTTATGTTTCGCCTTTAGCGGGATTACAAAATTCATCAAAGAAAAATCGTTCTGCCCATAATCACCAGTGATTTGCGGGGCAACGTCAGTTTTTTGATAAGTTGACGGAGCGTTTTCCTTAATCATATTCAAAAAGTTTGCTCCGGCTCCGATTATTGCAATATTTCCCGACATATATTTTTCCAAAGATTCCTGTAAAGTTATCGTTACAGTTTCTTTCGGGATAAGATTTTTGTCGTAGAGATTTTTAAAAATCGAAAAAACTTCAACCGTTTTTGGCGAATTTATCATTTTAGAATTTGCAAGCCCGTATTTATTCAAAATTTTAAGCATTGTGTCGTTTTCCGTAATGTTCGGAAGCATGATAAATGCGTTTGTTTTATTTTTTACTATCGGCGCAAGTTTGGTCAATTCGTCGTACGTTTTCGGAAGATTTACCCCTGATTTTTGAAGTAATTCCTTGTTATAAATCGTGATTGAACTTGTTGCATACCAAGGAATTGAATAAATTTTACCGTTATAAGCCAAAGAGTCCGTTATTGATCGTGCGAATTGAATTGTTTTATCTTTCGGAATTTCATAAAGTGCACCTTTATGTGCTAAAGTCGCCGAAAAATCAGGATTAAGATTTACCAAATCAGGCGGATTGTCACTCAAAACAGAAGCCAGCGTTCTTTTTTCGCCTTCTGAAAACGGTACGTCTATCCATTTGATTTTTACATTCGGATTTTGCGTTTCGTACTCTTCAATAACTTTGTTCATATACGGAGCAAAGTCAGCCATTTGCAATGTCCAAAAAACGACTTCCTCATTGGATTTTACATCTTTTTTAAAGATGAAATAAATTCCTGTAATCAGGATTATTGATGTTAAAAATGTTATCCAGATGCCCTTGTTCAATTAAATAACCTGCCTTTTAGGGTTCGTAACAAATATTTGAAATCTATATTTACCCCTGATATAATTATACTATGAATAATTTATTTACGGAACTTGAAAATATTAACAAACAAATTCCATTGGCGGAAATTCTACGCCCCAAAACTCTTGATGAATTTTTAGGACAGAGTAATGTTATATCTTCACGCAGTCCGTTGTTGAATTTACTTAAAACAAACCGCCTATTCTCATTGATTTTGTGGGGAACTCCGGGATGCGGGAAAACTACTTTAGCACGACTTATCGCAACAAAAACCGAAGCGGCGTTTATTGAAATATCTGCCGTTACTTCGGGTGTTAAAGACATTAAAGACGCCGTTGATAAGGCAAAAGAAAACCTCAGAGCAGGACAAAAAACAATTTTATTCATCGATGAAATTCACAGGTATTCAAAAACTCAACAAGATGCACTTTTACCGCATCTTGAAAACGGAACTCTATTTTTGATTGGTTCAACAACGGAAAACCCGTCATTTCAAGTTGTTCCCGCCCTGCTTTCAAGATTGCAGGTGATTAGGTTAGAGTCAATTGATGATGAGAGCATGGCGCGGATTATTAAACGAGGCTTTTCTTATCTTGCAAATACTTATTCTCCAATGGAATGTGAAAGCGGAGTTCTTGATTTTATCATAAATCTTGCACGAGGGGATGCAAGATATGCACTGAATATTACCGAAAATGTCTATTTTGCAAGTGATTTGAAAGACAATAAAAGATATTTGACGGTAAAAACCATTGAAGAAATCTGCCAGCAAAGGAATACGAGATATTCCAGACAGGAGCATTATGATTGTGCTTCGGCATTTCAAAAAAGTTTGAGAGGAAGTGACCCTGATGCGGCAATTTATTATCTTGCCAAGATGATAACAGCAGGTGAAGACCCACGTTTTATCGCAAGACGACTGATTACCTGTGCGGCAGAAGATGTCGGAAACGCTGATATCAACGCTTTAAAAATCGCACTTGATGCTCACCGTGCGGTTGAAATTTTAGGACTTCCTGAAGGCAGAATCCCGCTTGCTCAGGCTGTAATTTATGTGGCAAGAGCAAAAAAATCAAACGAAGCGGCTTGCGCAATAGATGAGGCTTTATCGGATATTAATTCGGGAAAAGATTTTCCGCCGCCAATGCACTTAAGAGATGCACATTATAAAGATGCTTCAAAATACGGCTTCGGGGTCGGTTACATTTATACTCCCGATGCACCTGACGTCAAACAGCAATTCATGCCGGATGAATTGCTGAATAGAACTTATACAAGAAAAGAATTAAACTGATTATTTTATCTGCGTTAGTTTTGGAACATTGTGAAGGTCTTTTCAATACTCTTTGAAATCAAGTTTTTGACGGTTTCGTATTCCGTTGACAGTGAAGAGATTTCAGCATCAAGTTGTTTTGTCTTGATATCAATTTTATCTTCTTTGTAAGTTAATTCCGCTTTTTTAGCATTAAATTCTGCTTCTGCTCTTGCAATAGCGTTTTCATCCGAAACTTCAACCATATAACCTGTATCGTTATATCTTGTCTGGTAATAATATCCGTCTAACTGGTTCAAAGAAGTCATAGAATAAGTACCGTTTTTGATACACTGTTCAAGGTATTCGGTATCGTTGATTGATGAATCTTCTCTCCAGCCGTTTTCAATAATGTTGTTGTACATTATGTCGTAGAAATCCGCAACCTTTTCACTCATTGAATAGGTTTCTTCCTGTAATTTACCAAGGTAAACATAGTTTGCATCTTCTGTAACATATTCTGAAGTTTCAACGGTTTCACCGACAACGTAGTTAGAATCAGCCCCCATCAATCCGTTATCATAGTAAGTTAAAAATGCAGATAACATATTACTCAAACTTACTGCATAGAATTTAGGTGTTTCTTTTGTTGAACCAATTGCGTTGTAGTTTTCTGCGTTTTTGAATGCTGCGTTATCAATTGCAGAATTTTTACTTCTGTCATTGCCTGTATCTGCAATTCTTCCTGCATTCAAGTAACGTTTCATAATCATATTGTACGCAAATGACAAGGCTTTTGCCGAATCTTCATCAACATTCAATCCAGTTCCTGATACAGTAGAACCGTCTACGTAACCAAATTTTCTGACAATTTGCTCAAATATTTTAGTCGTTGCTTCAATAAATTCTTCAGGCTTAACATCGTCACTACTCATTATAGTAATGTTACCTGTCAAAACGTCCGCAATATCAACATCTGTCACGTTATCGCCGTTAAGTACAATTCCGTTACTTAAAATTGATAAAGTCTTATTTTTGTCAACATCAAAAGCGTTAGATGTTGTATTAAAACCTAAAGTGTTCTCATCTCCAACAACATCATCCAGTCCGATTTGTTTCTTTTCGGCAGGTGTTCCGTCAGTATTTGTTGTATTTTTGTAAGCGTTTGCGTATTCGGTTTTATCGTCTTTTAATTGATTTACAATAAGATTCCATGCCTTTTCTTGTGTTACAGGACTTCCATCATATTGAATAGGGTTGCCGTTACTTACAATATATCCGTTTTCGTCTACAGAATTGTAATTTTGTGCCAAAAGTGCTACTGCCTGATATTTTGCTTCCTGAGCCGCGTCGTGCGGTTCTTTGGCAATATAGTTTTTATAATCAACATTTAACTGCCCGATAACAGCAGGTGTAAACTTTCTCTGTTGTGCGGAACTAATCAAATCCTGAAAAGTTTCAAGTTGAGTTTTGTATTCAAGTTCCGTAACTTGACCGTCTTTAAGTAATACTTGAGCCCAGTCAACTTTTGCCGTACCGATATCGCTCAAACACAGTTCAGATAATGTAAAATCATCTGCTGCGTATTTGTCTTTAGGTTCATCACCCATACCAGCGATTGTATTCCAAGGAATACCGTTTGTCTCAACAGGTTGAGTAAAGACAATCTGTCCCGCTTCTTCGGTTGCTGTTTTATCTACAGGATAGAAGTTATTTGTTATAGATTTTGTAGTTTCTTCGGTGATAATTCCTTGAGAGCATAATGCAGATATGAATTTATCTCTTGAATCTTGAGAACCAAATCCGCCCGCTTTTGAAATACCTGCCGCTTTTGCCGCTGCTGCATAAGCAGAATTTAACACAATTGCCCCCGTTGTTGTAGAAAGCATATACGGGTTGTAATCGTTAGCCGCAGAAGGGCTCATCAACAATGCGTAATCCACTCCGATTGCACTGTCAACATTATCGTTATCCCAAATTAATTTTGTAGCGTTCATTGCGTTAGAATACTCATTGGAAATGTCTGACAACTGATTTGTAATCTCTAACTTTTGTTGAGCCAAATCGGTTGATTTGTATTCACAGTTCATTTTACGTGCTGTTATACATAAAAATCTAGCTTGTGAAGCTGCCAATCCCATTTTTCGTATCCTTTCAAAGTTTTGCTTACCTATATAATCGGCATTGTTACCCAAAATCTTTAATATTTTTAACTAATATTGTAACAATTCGTAACAAATCATAAATTTGGAAAAGATTACAATTAAATATTCGGCTATTGTTGAGAATTTGCGGTTTCTTTAATCTTTTTGTAAATTTCAAAAGTCATAACACAGTCGTTCAAAGCACGGTGATGCCCCTGCGTTGATATTCCAAAATTTTCGGCAAGGTAACTCAGTTTGTGAGAAGGCAATTTGCAGTATTTTCTTGAAAGTTTCATTGTGTCAGTGTAACTGTTTGGCAATTCTTCGTTAAAATGCTTTTTTAAATTTGTATAAATAAAATTTATATCAAAATGAACATTATGTCCTAAAATACAATCATCAGCAAGAAATTTTGTAAACGCCGGCAAAACTTCCGTTATAGAAGGGGCTTTTTGAACCATTTCGTTTGTAATTCCCGTAAGCCTGCTGATAAAAGAACTGATATGCCCTTCTGGTTTTACAAGGCTTGAAAATTTTTCAATAATTTTATCACCGCGGACTTTTAACGCGGAAATTTCAATGATTTCATTGCTGTGAACTGATAATCCCGTCGTTTCAATATCCAGCACAGTGTAGTCTGACGGAAAGTCCGAAATATATTCTCTTTTAGGTTTTGCTGTTACACTCATTCTTTTATTATAGGTTAAGAAAAAATTTGTTTCAATTATTGTTGAGAAATGTTTTTGCCCCCAGGTTCCCTTGTTATTTTTACAGAGTGCGAAAAATCCCCAACAAACCCGGTCAGAGATTCTTCGCTAACGGCACCCGCAATAAACGGGTACGCTTACGTTTTCACCCTCTGCTCGTGCCTGCTCAGAATGACTGAATTATTTAATC
>CAMAGQ010000091.1 GCA_945833895.1 uncultured bacterium | reverse complement strand
TTTGTCGGTTTCTTTAATTTTGGGGCTATATTTGTTAAGTTTTTGTTACAATTCTTTGTTAAAATTTGTGCGGGAATTTTCAAAAGATTAAATATTAATTAAAAATGCCTGTTTTTTATTATTTTTGAGTTAAAATAAAGGTAGTTTAGAAAGGATAAAATAGACATGTGGGATTATTCAGAAAAGGTAATGGAGCATTATAGAAACCCCCGAAATGTAGGTGAAATCGAGAATGCTGATGCAATTGGCATTGCGGGTTCATTGACCTGTGGTGATCAGTTGAAAATATATTTGAAAATCGAAGACGGAATTGTAACGGATGCAAAATTTCAGACTTTTGGGTGCGGTTCTGCGGTTGCAAGTTCAAGTATTTTAACAGAAATGATTATCGGTAAGCCGGTTGAAGATGTCAGAAAAATTACCAATAAAGATATCGCAGACGAACTTGGCGGATTGCCTCCTGAAAAAATGCACTGTTCTGTAATGGGTTACGAGGCACTTGAAGATGCTCTGAAAAATTACAAAGCGGACGGTTACGTTGATTTGGATGAAATCCTTCCAGATGAAGAAGTTGCAGAGCAAAAGAAAGAAAAAATTATTTGTACTTGTTTTCAGGTTAGTGAAAATATGATTTGGGATGCGATTAAGCAAAATAATTTGAAAACCGTTGAAGAGGTGACTAATTACACTAAAGCGGGCGGAGCTTGCGGAAAGTGTAAGGAAATTATTCAAGATATTATTGATACTTATTACAACAAAGAAAAATCTTTGGGCAATAATTTGACACCAACTCAATGGATTTTGAAGGTTAACAACGTTATAGAAACTCAGATTTCGCCTGAATTACAAAAAGACGGCGGAGATATTGAGTTGGTTGATATAAAAAACAAGACTATATTCGTGAAATTAAAAGGAAGATGCTCGGGGTGCAAAAATTCAATTATGACATTGAAAAATTTTGCCGAAAAAATTCTGAAAGATTCTCTGGGGTCTGATATTATTCTTGTAGAGGTTAAATAAAATGACTAGACTTGTATATTTAGATAACAATGCAACTACAAAGGTTGATGAGCATGTTCTTGAAGAGATGATGCCATATTTTAAAGAAGAGTATGCAAATCCTTCAAGTATGTACACTTTTTCAAAAAAATCGTCAAACGCAATAAAAGAAGCACGTGTAAAGATTAGAGATTTTATTAACGCAAAAGACGAAAAGGAAATAATTTTCACCTCTTGCGGTTCTGAAAGTGCCAACACTGCGATTAAGGGCGTTTTGAATTACAACAAAACTCAAAAACACATAATAACAACAAAAGTTGAACACCCGTGTGTTTTGAACCTGTATAAACAGTTGGAAAAGCAAGGCTACAGAGTTGATTATATCGGAGTAAATTCTAACGGCGTGCTTGATTTGGAAGAGTTAAGCAATGCAATAGATGAAGATACCGCTTTAGTGTCCGTAATGTGGGCAAATAATGAAACAGGCGTTATCAACCCGATTGAGCAGATTTCTGAAATTGTAAAATCTAAAAACAAGAATACAAAACTATTTGTGGATGCTGTTCAGGCTGCAGGTAAAATTCCGATAGATGTTCAAGCGGCAGAGATTGATTTGCTTGGTATTTCAGGTCACAAATTCCACGCACCTAAAGGAATCGGGGCTTTGTATGTTAATTCCAAAACAATGATAACCCCGCTAATTATCGGCGGGCATCAGGAAAAAGGCAAACGTGCGGGAACTGAAAATACTCCTTACATTGTCGGTTTAGGTAAGGCTGCCGAATTGGCTCAAGAAGGGTTGAAGTATGAGTTAACAGAGGTTAAAAGACTTAGGGATAAACTTGAAAACGGTATTTTGAGCAAGATATATAACGCAAGATTGAATACCGGAATTGCAAACAGAGTACCGAACACAAGTAATATCGGGTTTGAATATATTGAAGGTGAACTTATTCTGTTGCACCTTTCAGATATCGGAATTTGTGCTTCATCAGGCTCAGCCTGCACTTCGGGTTCATTAGAACCAAGTCACGTACTGCGTGCGATGAATGTTCCGTTTACGGCAATTCACGGAAGTATCAGGTGGAGTTTGAGCCGTTTTACGACCGAGGATGAAGTCGATTATGTTATCGAAAAACTACCCGGAATTATCGAAAAAGTTACTTCAATTTCTCCTTACCAGAAAGAACTTCGTGCATTGAAGGATTTAAAAGGTTTGAAGTAAGTTATAATTTTTCTTTAAAATACTAATATACACATATTTACAAAAAGAAAACAGAGATAATTCTCTGTTTTTCTTTTATATTTTATAATCTCAAAACTGTCGGTTATCTTGCCGTGTTATTCGACCTCAGATATGCTTTTTCTTTCTCGCCATTTACGTACATTTTACCGTCAGGCTCAACGTATATTCTGTAAATATCCGGCTTATCGCAAGTTCCTTTTTTGTACATACAGTTAGGTGCTGCTTCGTTGTTGATATCAACATATATTGCTTCAGCCGAATTACCTGCTGACATATCTTTGTCGAATTTTGAATAAGGCATATACCACGCAATACCGTCAGTTGTTACAAAAGACGGAGCATTGTAAACAGCCCCCGGAGTTCCTGCAATAGCAAATGCATTCGGTTTGCTTCGTGCTGCCTCACAGTATGGTGGAGGAGTACTCTTGCCTGGAATTGTAGTACCTATAATATTTACTTTTCTGCCGAATAATTCGCAGAATTTTGATTTTTGCTTAGCTTCGGTATCCCCGCCATAAGTATAACCAAGGTAACTTGCCCTTACAGTATTAGCCAAACCTACGGTTTCACCTTCTGTAGGGTAGAAGTCTTCATCGTTTACAAGTTCGTAAACCATACGTTCTGCAACATAATAAGCTTTTTTGAACAGAACTTTATTTTTATCCGGACGAATATAAGCAATTGCCGGTAGTAAAAGTGCTGCCAATGATGCACACACTGTAAGAGTAATTAACAACTCGGCAAGTGTGAATGCGTTCTTGCATTTTAATAACATTATAATCCTCGCTAAACTTTATATCATAACCATTAATATTTTAACATATATTGCATGAATTTGCAATATATTGCGGTGAATATTGACTTTTAGCGAAATGAAAGTTATAATAGTTATATACGCAGTAACAGAGGATTTTGGGATAATGGGAATAAAAAAAGCATTTACTTTGGCTGAAATGATGATAGTCTTTATTATCATTGGTATTATCATTTCACTTGGAGTTAGCAGTGTAAAACCGTGGGAAAAGTCATATAAGTTCGCTTATCACCGAATGTATAATGCTCTGTCTTTGGCGATATACAATCACATGGTAAATACTTCTGATGATGATGCTTTCCCTAAAAATGCAAGTTTATTCTGTGAAGCATTGCTTGAGTATATAAACACCTCAGAACACCTTACAAATGCGACAGATATTAAAAACTATTGTAGCGGTAGATATATATCCACTCTTCCAACGTATCCTGAAGCAGATCCAATAAGACCAGCTAACGGTACAAAACTATGGATTTCATCAAACTCAGGCAAACCTTATACAATGACGGTCGAGCAGGAAGCCTTGAAAATAACTGATACCGTCAGATATTATATCGTTATTGTGGATTTGAACGGCGACAAGAAACCGAATACTTCAAAGTGGAAACGTGACCAAATGGCTGATACCGTTGCTTTTGCCGTAACCGATAAATATAGCGTTATTCCGTTAGGCTATCCTGAAGTCGATTCAAGATACCTTGAAGCAAATGTTGTTTATCCGTCTTTTGACAGTAATAGCGGGGACGAAGAAACGTCAGGTGATGATTATCGTCTTTCAGATGCTATAACCTACTACGAGGCAAAAGTTCAGGCTTTTGATATGGATAATAACGGTGATATCGATTTGGTTATAAATAAAATTGATACTTATGATTTTAACTCAAAAATACCTGACAGTAATTATAGAGTAAAACATACAGACGGCTCATTTAAGGTAAAGGCGAAAGATAATTACAACTCGCACTATGAAACTGCTCCGACATTCGACGACCAGCAATGTAATGCAACAGGCTACGATGAACCCGTTTGTAATGTTAAAATTCAAGACTTCCACTAAAAAGAAGTTTCAAAATAAATATCAAAAAAGCACCCAAGTCAAGCGATTGGGTGCTTTTTACCCTCTCCCGAATTTCTAATTTCACATCCATTAAAAATTTCTGCCTCCCTCAAAGTGGGAGGGTAAATTGTATCAGGGAAGGGATGTTTTTAGTTCCAACCCATTCGGAGAAAGGTAAAAAGAGTAGGGGCTAATTACTCTTTTGCCTATGGGAAACGCCCACTCTGGTGAGGGTAAATATGAGGGTGCGATATAGAAATTCAATATGGGAGTAAAGATGGGGTCTAATTACACCCTCTTTCAGTTGGAAAGGGTTTGGGTGCGGGGTTAATTGTTAAAATTATTACAAAATGTAACAGTTATTCCTCCTATTGAAATTCGTCTGCAGAAAATTTGTTTATATAGATAAGGAAAAATAAATTACAAATTACTGAACAAAATTTCTTTTCTACTTAACTTCTATTTCTTCTACATCTTCGATTAAACCTTAAGGAAGTCCATTTGGTGGAACAATGGAACTCCTAAAAAAGCCCCCCTTGGCACAGGGAGGCTTTTTATTTGTCTGAAATTTATTTTTATTTTTCGTAAATCCATCCGTTAGTCAGGTCAACTTTAACAGGTTCAAGAAGTCTTACATTTATGATATCTGATGCAGAAACTTCCAATTTTTCACCTTTAAATGCCCAGCGAACGAATTTCATCCACCAATTTCTGTCTTTTTTGATTTCTCCAAGAGCAGGAAATGAAGTTGTCTGGTCGTTTGTTGTTGTAACAAGAGCGTTCTTTAACACGAGTACGCCGTTTTGTCTGAAATACAGTCCCGGTCTTACGTCAAGCAATTGTCCTGATAAAGATGCACCTTCTCTTATTAGGATGTATTTATCTTTTGTTACGTAGTTTGTCGGAACTGATGCCGAGAACATTGCTCCGCCTTCTGAGTTTTGAGTGCTTATATAAGTTGTAACTTTTATCGGAACAATAGTTCCAGCAGGAATTGTGCCGACACTTCCGTTAACTGTTGCTGAATCAATCACAAAGCCTTCACCGATTTTTTTACGCATTGCTTCTGCAAGTTTTGCATTCGGATTAAGTTTTGCCTGTTCCATCATTCTGTACAAAATTGACGCGACTTCGGCTCTTGTTGCGGGTCTTTCTGCGTTCAAGCCTTTTACTGACGGAGCGTTAACAATCATGCCTAAAATTTCTGCTTTTCCGGCAGGAATCAAAAACCATTCAGGAATTGTATTTGTATCAGAATATTTTTGAGAAAGCACTTCTTTTGCTTTTGCAGAACTTATTGTTTCTGTTGTGAGTGCATTCACTGCAACGGATAAAGATTCCGCTCTTGATACTGAGTCTTCCGGTCTGAAGATGTCGTTTTCTTTTTCGTTTGTAATCAAATCGAAATACAACGCTTTTTGAATATCTTCGTAAGCCCAGTAAGATTCGTCGATATCAGAAAAATGAACAGGTTGAGCGACTTTCGTATGCTCTTGACCCAATGCACGAATTGCCATTGCCGCAAATTCTGCCCTTGTAACGTTATCATCAGGTTTGAACGTTCCGTCAGGATAACCTACGATAACTCCTTTTTCCGATAGAATTTCGATTTCCGGTGCTGCCCAATAATCACTGCTTACATCAGGAAAAGCAAACCCTTGCAAAGTTCCCAAAGAAGCAAATAGTACCATTAGTAACAGTTTGAATAAATTTTTCATATTCCCTCCTTATTTTGCCGTAATCTATCTTCAAATTTACCATACTCAATCCTTTTTTTACAGTTTTATAGTTGAGTGTGTTAAATTCTGTAAAGGTCATAGAATATCCAGGATTTGAGAGTGTTTTTGTGCTATCATGCCTGCAAAGACATTTATTAAGGAGGATTTACATTGGTTAGCAGAATAAGTACATTACCCAACTTTTTTAACGGAAAACTTTATAAACATTGGGACAGCGTGTATTCATTTTGGGGTGAAGGTTCTATTATCGCAAGCAAAACTAACAAAAAAGGCGAACATGTAGAACTTCTTATCCAAGGTGACGGTAAACGAGAGTTGTTTTCAGATACTTATAAAATTATGGATTTGACGGGAGAAGATAATATTCGCAGAACGTACACATACCAAAGAACTCCGCAGGGTATTGAGGGTAAAATGTTTATCGAAAACAACAACAGCAAACCTCAACCTTTGATTACTGCTGCGAATTGGCTTATTAAAAACTTGATTCCGCAAAAAATAAATATGACACTAAATCCATCTCATCCAAAGGCGAGAATGCTTGTAGAAGTAGACGGTCGGGAAGATTCTTTCAACAAATTCCGCAAGGTTGACGTGAAAAATATTACTGCAACTAAATTTTCAAATTCAGTTTATCCACGACCTTCAAACATAGATTTAACATTGAAAGACGGGTCGGTATTAAAAACTGATAATCCTGCGATTGGAAATGTTTTTGTTTCAAATTCAAAAGACAGCAAGGCTGAAACCCACCCGCTTGATTATATCAATGTTGTAGTTTAATAAACCCGAAGGTATAATCCGATAGGACAGCCTTATGTGTAATGCTTTTGTTTAATT
>CAMAGQ010000090.1 GCA_945833895.1 uncultured bacterium | reverse complement strand
CTATATGGAAATAGGAAAGAGGAATAGGTGAGAAGAGCATTTACATCGGAGAGGAGTACACACATAGATATGCCACCAACTAAAGTTAAAGCAGGTTTTACGTTGGCAGAAGTTTTGGTCACGTTAGGTATAATTGGTGTAATTTCAGCAATGACAATACCTTCTTTGATTACAAAGTATAATGAACGAGCAACAGTAACAAAAGTTAAGGAAGTCTATTCTATAATTGCTCAAGCAATGCTTTTAGTCGAGCCTGAATACGGAACTCCAGAAACTTGGGGGCTGGATACATCTTTTTACACTCGCCAGAATGCCGAAAAAATCGGAGACGTAATGAAACACGGATTAAAACTATCTCTGGATTGTGGAATAAATGACCCTCATAAACAATGCGTGACACAAAACAGATATCTTTATTTAAGAGGGTCAGGCACAACTTCAAGTTATGACGGTGACGGATTTTACAAAGTTGTACTTAGTAATGGCACGCACATGTGGATGGGAAGTACAGAAAATAAAGTTGATTTTTTCTTTGACGTAAACGGCAGCCTGTCACCTAATATTGTCGGGCGAGATGTTTTTGCAATAACATATTTTTCCGGAAGAGGTGTTCAAGCCGACGGTGGGCCCGGAGATGACACACCTTATGAAACTAACTGCAAATTGACAGGCTCAGGTTGGGGATGCGCATATTACATTGTAAAATTTGGGAACATGAATTATCTTCATTAAAATTTTCTCTCACAAATTTAAAAAAAATTTACAAAAATTCCCCAGATGTATGATAGACGGCATGTTTGTTTTATAATATTGCCGAGAGGTTAGAATTGAAACATTCAAAACTTACAATATTGATATTTATTGCGCTGATTTTAGGTGTAATATTCGGTCATTTTTGCCCCCATTTAGCGGTTAAAATGAGAACTTTTGCCGTGATATTTTTGCGTATGGTAAAAATGATTATTGCTCCGTTGTTGTTCTCAACTCTTGTAACAGGAATTGCGGGGCACGGCGATATCAAAAACCTCGGAAAAATTGGGGTAAAAACGATTGTTTATTTTGAAGTTGTTACAACTCTTGCTTTGATTATCGGATTGACTATGGGTAATATTTTTAACCCCGGACGCGGTTTTGCAACAGGAACGGTTGCTAACCCTGAACTACTAAAAGAAGCAGGGTTAATGGCTGTAACCACTCCTCATACCTCAATCTCCGAAATGGTTATGAGTATATTTCCGACAAGTATTGTTCAATCAATGGCGGAAGGTAATCTGCTGCAAATCGTTGTATTTTCAATATTTATGGCGATTGCAATCTGTGCTGTCGGCAAAAAAGCCCAGCCGGTTATGGATTTGTTAAATTCTGTCGCTCAAATTATGTTTAAGTTTACTGAATACGTTATGTATTTTGCACCTTTAGGAATTTTTGGCGCTATTGCATCAACTGTCGGAATGAACGGATTATCAATTCTTAAAAATTATGCAAAAATAATCTTCTCACTATATACAGCGTTAGCGGTGTTTGTACTTCTTGTACTGTTCATTGCCTGCAAATACGCAAGAATTTCACTGCGGAATTTATTAAAAGCAATTCAAGAACCTGCAATTCTTGCTTTTTCAACGGCAAGTTCAGAGGCAGCGTTTCCGAAGGCAATCACCATTATGGAAAAATTTGGTGTTCCGCAAAATATCGTAAGTTTTGTTATGCCGACAGGCTACACTTTTAACCTCGACGGAAGTACGCTATACCTTGCTATGGCGGTAATTTTCTCCTCTCAAATCTGCGGAATTAATCTTGATATTAATCAACAAATCCTTATGATGCTTGCTCTGATGCTTACAAGTAAAGGGATTGCGGGAGTTCCGAGGGTTTCGCTTGTCGTACTTGCGGGAACGCTTGCAAGTTTCAATATCCCGCTGATTGGTGTTGCGATTTTATTGGGTATCGACCAAGTTCTTGATATGGGCAGAACCACCGTTAATCTTATCGGAAACTGTGTTGCTACCGTTGTTATTGCACGTTGGGAAAAAGTTTTTGATTATGATAAAATGAAATTATTTATAGAAAATTTTGATATGGAATCGAAATTAATTGCTGAAAATGTTACTAATGAAATAGAGGGACAATAATATGACAGAAAGTACAAAAACTGACTATAAAAATACTCTTAATCTGCCGCAAACCACTCTGGCAATGAGAGCAAATGCTACAGTAAAAGAACTTGAAACACAAAAATTCTGGGCTGAAAACAACATCTATGAAAAGATGCTTTCAAATCGTGATAAAACAAATTCTTTTGTATTGCACGATGGCCCGCCGTATTTGAGTTCCGAAAAAATTCACGTCGGTACAGCGTTGAATAAAATTCTAAAAGATATTTTGATTAAATACAAAACTCAAAAAGGTTTCTATGCTCCTTACGTTCCGGGGTATGACGGTCACGGACTTCCGATTGAAAACGCCGTTGTTAAAACGCTAAAAGGCGGTCGTCATTCAATTTCCGAAGCGGAATTAAGAGCAAAATGCAGAGAGTTCGCTCATAAAAACCTAAAAGGTCAGGAAAATGAATTTAAACGTCTTGGCGTATTAGGAAACTGGGAAAAACCTTACCTTACAATTGACCCTGCATATGAAGCAGAACAAATCAGAGTTTTTGGCGAAATGTTCAAAAAAGGCTACATTGAAAAAGGTTTGAAACCTGTATATTGGTGTGCATCTTGCGAAACAGCGTTAGCAGAAGCTGAAGTTGAATATGCAGACCACACTTCAACTTCAATCTATGTAAGATTTAAGTTTGACGAAGAATCAAGTGCAAAAATTCAAAATATGGTTGATTTACAAGGTAAAGATGTTTACGCAATTATCTGGACAACAACTCCTTGGACAATTCCTTCCAATATGGCGATTTCTATGCACCCGAGATTTGAATACTCATTCTTCACATATAAAAACGATGTTTACGTCGTTGCGACTGAACTTTTAGGCTCATTCTTAAAAGATGTCGAATGGGAAGAATCTGATATAAATATTATCGGAACTTGCAAAGGTCAGGATTTGGAATTACTAAACACGAACCACCCGCTTGTTAACAGAAAATCGCCGATAATCTTAGGCGAACACGTAACACTTGATGCCGGTACAGGTTCTGTACACACTGCACCGGGACACGGTCTTGAAGATTACGAAGTCGGCTGTAAATATAATATTGAAGTATTTTCACCGCTTGACGGAGCGGGCAAATGGACAGATATCGTAGGTATTGATGAACTTGTCGGAGTTCCTTACTACAAAGGCAATTCAATGGTTATCGAAATGCTTCAAAATAAAGGTGCGTTACTTAAACAGCAAGATATTCAACACAGTTATCCGCACTGCTGGAGATGTAAAAACCCTGTAATTTACCGTGCAACTCCGCAATGGTTTGTTAAAGTCGATAAATTCAGAAATTCAGCACTGGATGCAATCAAGAACGTAAAATGGATTCCGGCAAGCGGTGAAAATCGTATCGGAAATATGGTTGAAAGCCGCACCGATTGGTGTATTTCACGTCAAAGAGCGTGGGGCGTTCCTATTCCTATTTTCTACTGCGAAGACTGCGGAGAAGTAATTTGCACGGATGAAACTATCGAACATGTTGCAAAAATGTTTGAAAAAGAAAGTTCTGATGCCTGGGTAAAATACTCGGCAGAAGAGTTACTCCCGCAAGGTTTTGTTTGTCCTAAATGCGGTAAAACTCACTTCAAAAAAGAAAAAGACATTATGGACGTATGGTTCGATTCAGGTGTTTCTTGGAGAGCAGTTGTCGAAAATCGTTCTGATGAACTTGGTCACACACCGGTTGACATGTACCTTGAAGGTTCTGACCAACATAGAGGCTGGTTCCAATCTTCTTTGCTAACCTCAGTTGCAACTCAAGGTAAAGCTCCTTATAAACAAGTCTTAACCCACGGATTTGTGTTCGGGGAAGACGGTCGCAAAATGTCAAAATCTTTAGGCAACTACATCAGACCTGACGATATTATCAAAAACTACGGTGCAGATATTCTAAGACTTTGGGCGGCATCAGTTGATTACAGAAACGATATTAAAATCGGAAACAACATTATCGGTCAGTTGACAGAAATCTTCAAGAAAACCAGAAATACCGCAAGATTTTTGATTGGTAATTTGTTTGATTTTGACCCGAAAGTTGATTACGTTCAATATGACGAGTTGAAAAATATCGACAAATTTGCACTTCACAAGTTAAATAAATTGATTGTGGAAGTAACAGAAGCGTTTGAAAATTACGAATTTTACAAATACTTCCAATGTTTGCAAAACTTTGCGGCGGTGGATTTGAGTTCCTTCTACCTTGATATTGTGAAAGACAGATTATACACAGCGGGCAAAAAATCACTGTCAAGAAGAGCATGCCAGACGGTTCTTTATGAAAACTTGATGGCACTTGTTAGAATTTTAGCACCTGTAATGCCTCATCAGGCGGAAGATATTTGGCAGAATATCCCTGAAGTTCAACGTGGCGGATTGATAAGTATTCTGTTGTCAGATTGGCCTGAAGTTAAACCGCAATGGGATAACGCGGAACTTGAAAGCGAATTTTCACAGGTTTTGAAATCTCGTCAGGTTGTGTCAAGAGCAATCGAACCGCTAAGAGCAGACAAAAAAGTCGGCAGTTCGCTTGAAGTTTCGGTAAGTATTAAGGCAGAAAATCCTGAAGTTTTAAAAGCAAACGAGGCTGATTTGGCAGATATTTATATTGTTTCTCAGGCTAACCTAACAGAAAGTGCACCGGCTGAGGTTTTAAATGAATACTCAGAAGACGGCTACACTGTATGGGTAACAAAAGCAGAAGGCGAAAAATGCGTAAGATGCTGGAAATACCGTACATTGAACGCTGACGGTATTTGCCCTGACTGTGCCGATGCGATAAATGAATAAATAATAAAAAATAAATAAAAGAACATTAAAGAACGGTTGAAAGATCGACCGTTCTTTATATTTTGTAAAGTTTAAAAATTTCCTTTTCCGTAGATTTTCATAGGGCAAGAAGAGGGCTTGTTTATGCTAAAATATGGTAAGGGAAAAAGAAAGGAAGAGTAAAAATGAGTAATGAAGATGTAATACAATATCAGCCAAAAGGCACTTGCAGCCAAATGATGCAGGTAAAAATCAGCGATAATAAAATTGTGGATGCGGATTTTTACGGCGGCTGCAACGGAAACCTGAAAGGTATAAAAAGCCTGATTAAAGGCATGAGTGTCGATGAAGTAATAGAGCGACTTCATGGAATAACCTGCGGAGCAAGACCGACAAGTTGCCCTGACCAGTTGGCGAAATGTCTGATTGAATATAAACAACAAAAAGCAGGTGTAAAAAATATAGAAGTATAAAATTTCAAAAAAGGGGTTTACAAAAAAAAATCAGCATGTATAATAAATTTGTGGGGCGAAAGCAAACCACACAGACAAAGGTAAGAGCAATTAAAAGTTCACCTAAGTCGATGACCCCTTGGGGGATTAGCTCAATTGGTAGAGCACCTGCTTTGCACGCAGGGGGTTAGGAGTTCGAGTCTCCTATTCTCCAATTTTTCAGAAAAGACCGTATAAAACGGTCTTTTTTATTGTTAGTGTTGAATTCCAAGAGTTCGAGTATTTATTTAAAATTAGTGATTAAAAGAGTAAAATCCTGAAAATTGTTGTTACGCTTGTTTTTAAGGTGTTCGAGTCTGCTATCAGTTTTAGCAAAACTTGTAATATTTGTTACATTGTTAGCGTGTTAGTAACTTAAAAATTTGGTTTTGAGCGGTAATATCCTTTAACTTCTGTACCGTCAGAACGAGTATATGAATTTACATACACAACTCCGCCGCCTGTCAAGGTTTCTCGTTGCAAATCACCATTAGTTGGCATTGTGCCGTTGAAAACTCTTGTTTGAGCGTCAATTTCCTTTTCATGCTTGGCAAATTCATCTGATGACATTGATCCTACTTCTTCTCTTGTGTATATATGATTATTTCCCGTTAAAGGATTTGTGTAACCGAAAAAACCTGACTGTTGTTGAGGAATTCCAATATTCAAAGATTGTAGCCCTAATTGTTGCGCAAGTTGGTTTATATCAATGTCAGCAGCAAAACCTAGAGGTTTCCCATTATTCTGAATGCCACCAACCCAAGGCATAGGGGTAAATGACGGTTTTTGGTTTTCAAATTTACGTGGGTCATTAAGTCCTGTAATCAATTTACCTTCTTTCATTCTTTGTATAACTTTACCTGCAATTATATCTTTTTGCTGTTGTTGAGAAAGTTTATTAAAATTCGGATATTCTCTGCGGATTTCGTTATATATTTGCTGACCCTGTTGGTTGTTCCACATGTCCATGTTGTATTCTCGTGAGTCCTGCCCTTTTATCTTTCCAATAAATTCATGTCCTGAACTAACAGTCTTTGCGGGTATAGAACCATAACGATTTGCTATTATACTTTGCATATAAGTATGTCTAAAAGCATCTGCTTCATTGTTCCATGCAACATTTTTTTGTCCAATGTCAAAACCATATTTTTTCTGATATTTCAAAGTATCATTCAACATTTCTTTTGTAAATTCGTTTTTATCTTTTTTATAATTAAATTTTTGTTTCATTTTTATTGCCTTTCGTCCTTGATTGATTTATTTTATAAACGTGAGTATTACTAAGAATATATGTCTAAATATAATATCTTTACTTGGTAATTTAATTTTTGTATTGACAATATGTTATATATTGTTATCATTACTGGTTTATCCTGATTATCTATTAGATGGAATTACGTTTAAATTATTATCAGTATGCATAAACGT
>CAMAGQ010000089.1 GCA_945833895.1 uncultured bacterium | reverse complement strand
CAAGTATGTGATGCCAAAGAAAAATTTAAAGCAGATATATTGATAAGCTTACACTGTAATGCAGTAGATAATACAAAAGTTAACGGATTACAAATTATCCATGATGCTATTGACAGTAAAGCAAGCGATAATTTTGCCAAAATTATGGAAACTCAATTCAAATCTCAAGTTAATCCTAATACGAAAACTATAACGGCGGCAGAAACTGCTCGAGGCTATGTTGGTTTGATTGATGAATCCAACAGAAGAAGAATACCTGCTCTTATGATAGAGATGGGCTTTATGTCTAATCCTACAGATAAACTGAACATTGATTCAAGGACACAAAGACAATTGGCAATGAAAAATGTAACACTTGCAACGATGAAATATTTCGGTTTGGATACGTCAAAATACAATAATTAAAAAAGGTTAAAATATATGGATTGGCTGACAAATCTTTTAAATACAATAAAATCTAAAATTTCAGGAACAACTTCCGATAAGCCTGTACAAATTCAAGGCAAGGTTAAACAACCGATTTTCAACGGCAAACCGAATAAGACTAAACCGAACGAAATTTCAATCGTTCCTGAGATTTCTGATGAACAAATTCAGACTCAGAGTACTCGTTCAAAATACATCCAGACGGTTAAAAATCCTAACCATACCGTCAAGAAAAATGAAAATCCCGATGTTATAGCAAAAAAATACGGGGTTACGACGAGTGCACTTTTGGCGGCAAATAATCTTACTCCTAAAACCGCACTTAATATAAAAGCCGGGCAGGTTTTGAAAATTCCGCCTACTCGCAAAGTTAGAAATGTTAATAACTTGAACGATATTGCAAAAGCAATGGGCGTGAGCGTTGATTTTATCAAGAAATTGAAACGTGTGGAAGACAGTGCAAATCTTTCCGATAATGCTTTTCACAACACTCCGTATTTAGATGATAACGGAGTTAAAACAATCGGAATCGGACACAAATTTCTCCACGGCGACAAGGCTAAATTAACAAATGCCGAAGTTTGTACTCTTTGTGCAAAGGATTTGTTGATTGTCGAAGAGAATTTGGTTACTCTTCTTGGCAGTCAGAAGGCTTATGACAGAATCCCGCAAAGTTTGAAAGAAAGTGTTCTTGATTTAACCTTCAACAAAGGTGTTATTGATGATGAGAGTTTCAAAGGTCTGATTTACTGCTTGAAAAACGGCAAGTGGGAAGCCGCCGTTAATAAACTTACTTTCAACAAATCGATAAAAACCAAACAAGAAATGAGCGGGTTGAGCAAAAGAAGATTGTTTGATATTTCGCTTGCCACAAAAATGTATAAAAACGGTATTCCGCAATCCAACATCAATACGGCACAACAGGTTTATAACAGAGGTGTCGAACTGTTAAGGCTTGAATGCAAGAAAAAAGGTTTGAATTTTGCAAACCAAATTGCAGGATATAATAAAGATGTTCAAGGCTATTTTGGCAACAGATTGAAATTAAAACTTATAACAAAGTAATAACTTCTCCGATTTTATCCCCGTGAATTGTTGTGATATCGTGCGAGAGGTCGATTTTTGCCCAGTTCAGATTGTTGATTAAATCGACGGTTACAAATTCTCTTGCCTGCATATTTGAATCGCAAATTTTAACGATAAAACCTTCTTCAAGTTCTGTATTTATCACGATACAAAGCCCTTCCGCACCGACTTTAGCGATGAGGTTTTTGGAGTTTGCGATAATTTTTGTATCGGTTCTGTTTTCTCCGCCGATTTCGTAAGCGTGGTTAAGGAATGCGTTTTTAATTCGTTCGTATTTCGGGTCAAGGAACAAGTTCAAATAACCCTTAACCATGTTTTCTAACGGCATTGAATATATCGGAACTCCGCACCCGTCTTTTGTTTCAGGGTAGTCGGTTTTGATTTCGCAAAGTTCATATATTTTGCGTTTAATTTCTTTTTGCAGCGGGTGGTTAATACTGTCGTAATTATCCATATCCCAGTCATTTATCTTGCATAAGCCAAGCATCATTGTATGTTTGCCCGAGCAGTTGTTGTGAATTGCCGACGGTTGATTGTTTGTTTTTACAAGTTCGTCGTGTGCGGTTTGGGAGATAGGTTCGTGAACTCCGCATTTTAATTTTTTGCTGTCTATTCCGAATTTGTTAAGTAAATTTTGAATAAGGTCAATGTGAACTTTTTCGCCGGCATGTGATGCTGAACATACGGCAATTTCTTCTTCTGACATGTCAAATTTTTTATCAAGTTCGTAATCGATGATTAGTGCGGCTTGGAGCGGTTTTGCACAAGAACGCATATAAAACGGATAATGTTTGTCATCTCCGATTTTTTCAATTACGTGGTATTTGTCGCATCTTACGACATATCCGAAGTGTTCTCTTTCAATTAGTCCGTCCCTGTTAAATATAACAAGTTTTTCAGGGTTTGTGTTTTTATTAATCATTTGTTTTCACCAGTAGTAACAGTTGATTTAACTTTGTTTTGAGTTGTTTGTTCTCAGTTTGTAAATCTTCTATTTCCTTTTTGTATTTATCTTCTGTGTTTGCGTATTGACGGTTGGTTTCTGGGATTTCGCCGTAATCCGCAATAAATCTTTTTTTAGATTCTTCTTTAAATTTAAAGAGATTATTAATATATTGCTTGTCTGTAAAACCTAAATCCGAAAGAATTTGACCGAATTTTCTGTTTGATTTTGTTTGCTTATCAACATCTATCGCTTTTGAAAGTTGTTCGCTTGAGATGATTTTGTTTTCAGATAAATATTCACCTGTGCGGGTTTTGCCTGCAATAAAGTTCGCCATATTCATTATATAAGGGTTTTCGGGTTTTTCTATGTAGCCTGAATTTACACAAAGCAAGAAATATGAAGAAATCTCTTCCAGTGTCAAATACGTGTCCATAGAAATTTCGCAGATATTGTAATCTTTTTCAATTAATTCCAAAATATTGTAAATATTTCTGTCAAAATTTTTCTGTTCCGACTTCAATTCGCAATTGCCCTTGTAGGTAAGTACGGGCTTGTAGGTCGTATAGGTATATATTGTGTCATTTGTAAGTTGAGTAGAAAGTTCTTGATATAAGATGGTTTTCATCCAATCAGGAAACTTTGATATTTTTCCCAAAAACTGTTTGAAATTCCTGCGATTCACTTTTTTATTCCTTAACAAGTAAGCATATTACCATTAATTATGATTTTCTTCAAGTAACCTAGTTATTAAGTTTGTTGATTAATTTTTTAAAAAAATATAATATAGTCATATAGGGTATATGAATATGGAGAGAAGTAAATGGAAAAAGGTAAAAGTGAATTAACAAAAACCGTTACGATAGGGGTTCTTGTTTTAATCGGTGTACTTGTAACTATTGATTTAGCATATATTTATTATCAGGCGAATTTCAACCAGTATGCTTTGCCAAGTTTTTGTTCTGTGAGTGAACTTGTTGACTGTGACGGTGTCGCAAGAACTACGGAATCGCAGTTCTTTGGTGTTCCGTTAGCGTATTGGGGATTGTCCCTGTATGCGTTCATTACAATGTTGTTAAGTGTTGATGTTTTGAAAAAAGTTCCGTTCTTGAAGTTTTTGGAAGTTTTCAAAAATAAGTTTCACTATATTGCATCATTGGGGCTTATTTCTTTTACAATATCAATGATATTACTTTGCGTAAGTTTGTTTGGCATTCACAAGATTTGTATAATGTGTGCCGTGACATACTGTTTGAACCTTTTAATCGGTCTTGTTGCAGTTCGCGGAATTGAAGGCGGATTTGTCGGTGCTATAAAACAGAGTTGGAAAGATTTTGTCGATGCACTTAAACCTGTTCCGTATAGAATTGCGTTTACTGTTGTAATGCTTTGTGCTGTCGGATTTTTAGGTTGGACATACACAACCGCTGTTTTTTCTCCTGCTCTGAAATCTCATAGAGCAATCGGAGAATTTATTGACGCAAAAACAAATAAATATGCAATAAAAGGTAATTTGCTCGGTTCAAAGGCTGAAGATGCGATAGTAATCGAGGTTTATTCCGATTACATGTGTCCGATGTGTAATGTGTTCAATATGATGGTTCACAAACTTGTAACAGATTTTGATAATATCAGAATTGAACACCACAGCCTGCCGCTTGACCAAAAATGTAATCAATACTTGCGTACACCGTTCCATGAAGGTTCTTGTGATATGGCAAGATTTGCCGAAGCTGCATATAAACAAGGCAAATTCTGGGAAGTAAATTCTCTGTTCTTTGAAAAGAAACCTCAGGGCGAAGAAGAAATTATAGAAGTTTTGGAAAATGCACACTACGGACTTGATATGGAGCAGTTGAAAAAAGATGCTCAAGATCCTGAAATAATGGCAAAAATTCAAAAAGATATTAAGTTCGCAATTGACTTAGACCAAATGGGTACTCCTGCAATCGTTATCAATGGCGGTAAGTTTGAAATGGGTATTCCAAGAGGCGGTTATCCTGCATTAAAAGAAAAGGTTAAAGCAAATGGCGGAAAACCAAAACACAAATTCTTCTAAAATCTTACTGCATGCGTGTTGTGCAATATGTTCGGGATATCCCATAGAGTATTTGCAGAATATGGGATATTCTGTCGTTGTGTATTTCTATAACCCGAATATCTACCCGTTAGAGGAATATCAACGAAGATTAGAGGCTGAAAAGCAGTTATGCGAACATTTCGGGGTTGAATTAATCGTTGGAGATTATGAACCTAAAAAGTATTACGAATATGTTCAAGGTCTGGAAAACGAGCCAGAAAAAGGAGCAAGATGCGACAAGTGTTTTGAATTACGACTTGATAAAACCGCACAACTTGCAAAAGAACTTGGTATTGAAAAATTTACAACATCAATAGTAATAAGTCCTCATAAGAATTTTGAGAAACTGTCCGAAATAGGCAATATCGTTGCTCAAAAGTATGAAATCGAGTATTTGCCGATAAATTTCAGAAAGCAGGACGGGTTTTTAAAGACAAACAAAATCTCAAAAGAACTCAACTTATACAGACAAAATTACTGCGGTTGTAAATTTGCACAAAGAAATTGATAAAATATCATCCGTTTGTACTATGTATGATTATATAAATTATCATATAATAGCCTAGAGGACAAAGTAGTTTAACTAATAAGAATACGAAGAGGTTAATATAATGAAAAAGCAGTTAGGATTATTATTGGCAGTTATGATGGTAGTGAACGTTTTGAGTACCGTGTCTTTTGCAGCAAGTCCGTTGGACAAATACAATTTGTATGATGATGTAATGGGCGGCGGTAATTCATCAAATTCAGACAGGGAACGTGCTACAAGTGATTTCTATGCTTCATCTTTACGTCCGGGAACAGGTGCAGCAAACGGTACGCCGCAAACAGAAGAAGAACGTGACCAAGCAGAAGATACTGCCAGACAAGAAAGAATAAAAAATATTGACCAAGTGCTTAATTCGGTAAATACAGGCGATTTAATCGGTCCAAGAAACAAGGACCTTCGCGACTCATCTCTTCGTGTTTATGGAAAAATGGATACTCCTGAACCGTGGACTTTGGAACAGTCTTTCTATTCTAAACCATCTTTCACGGGTATAAAAGAAAGTTATCGTGCAAGTAATTTTGCAGGTGCTTTACAAGAATGTATTTCTCTTGTAAACCACAAAGCTTTTAATGGTTTAACAAACGAACAAAAAACAATTGCATACTATTACCTTGCAATGAGTTATACAAAATGCGGTCAAAAAGAAAATGCAATAAGAGCATACGAAAAGGTAATCGCACTAAACGATTCTCCTATGATTGTAAAATATGCAACAAACGGACGTAACTGTGTGTTACTTTCTAAAACTGCGGAAGATGCGGCAGCCGCTCCTGCAACAGGACAACAAAATCCTCAAGACCCGCAAGGTCAAGCAAATGAAAAATGTTACGTTGATGTAAACGTTCCTGAATTGGTATATCCGAATGCACACCTTGGAGATACCTTGAAAGAAGCAGATTTAACACCGATTGACCCTAATGTATTGATTAACAGAAATATGAGAAAAATGCACAATGCAATCAATCCGATTACAACTCCGACAACGGAAGACGGAAAAGCAGGCGAAACTCCTGTAAATCTGCCGTTCGGAACTCAGGATGCTGAACTTGATAAGTTTATCAATGCTCCGTACGGAAACGGTTTATCTCCTCAATTCAACGAAGAATACAAACAAATTCAGTTGAGAACTATTCAAAAGAAAATGAACAGAGAAGGTTCATCAGAGGAGAGTTCAAACCAAACCCGTCAAGATGCCATAAACCTTGATAAAAAGTCAGATTTAGATACAATGAAAATCGCTTACGATACAGAAAGTGCGTACGAAAAACTTCAAAAAGACCCTGAATATATTCGCCAACAACGAGAAATCGAAGAAATCAGCAAAATGTTCGGCAATTCTTCATCAAAAGAAGGCGACATAACCGATTTGCTTCCTTATGTTAGCGAACAGGGAGAAAAGAAATTATCTCCTGAAGTTATTCAGGCATTGATGATGCAATCAATGATGAATGATTTAACTCTGTAACATTCAATAATATGAGGGCTGTGGCTTTTTATGAATGCAAAAAGTGAATACCAAATGGCAAAGGACGATTTTTTGTCCGGTAGAATAAAAGGTTGTGCGGCTTATTTTGAAAAAAATGAATGTTATCTTGAAGTAGGTTACTGTTATTTAATTTTAGATAAATTGGATAAAGCGGAAAAGTCCTTTCAACATATAAAAGATTATGATAATCGTGCGTGTTGGGGACTTTTGCTATTGCAGTTCATTAAAGGCGACATAAAATCCGCCCCGACATATTTTCAGGTTAGAAATTTTTTGGAAATCGATTTGAATATCTTAATCCTT
>CAMAGQ010000088.1 GCA_945833895.1 uncultured bacterium | reverse complement strand
TCTATCGCTCCGTTATCTATGACCTTCGGCAAATGTGTTTTTTTCAGCAAGCCAATCCCGTGTTCGCCCGAGATAATTCCGCCTAACTTCGCGGTCAAATTATAAATTTCCGATTTCGCAAGTTTATATCTTTCGTATTCGCTCTTATCGTTTATATCTATCGGGATTTGCGGGTGAACACTGCCATCACCAACATGCCCGACCATGCAAATCAACAAATTATATTTCTCACAAATCTTTTGTATCCCTTTTACCAAAATAGCAAGGTTCTCACGCGGAACAACTACATCATCCGTCGTTACATTCGGTCTTAACTGTGTACAAGCAGACATTGAAGAATGTCTTGCATCCCAAATTTGCTCCGCATCCTCTTTTTTCTTTGCGTATTTTATATTACTTGCCTCATTTTGTTTGAGGATATCGCAAATCAAAGTCATTTGTGCCTCAACAACAGTTTTAAACCCGTCAACCTCAATTATCAGTGCAGCCTCTTTATCGCAGATAAGACCGCATTTTTTGTACTCTTCAACCGTTCTTATAGCGTTTTTATCCATTAAATCAATCGTTGTAGGGCAAATTTGCTGTTTTATAATACTATTCACGGACTTTACGGCACTATCAACACTGTCAAAGTAAGCAAGTAATACCTGTGAAGTTTCAGGTTTAGTAATCAATTTGACGGTAATTTCGACAACAATCCCAAGTGTTCCCTCAGAACCCACAAACAAACTTCCAAGGTTATACCCCGCAGCGTTTTTGATAGTGTTTGAACCCGTACGGACAAGGCTTCCGTCAGCCATTACAACAAGCAAATCTATTACATAATCTCTTGTGCAGCCGTATTTAAAACCTCTTGCTCCCGCTGAATTTTGAGCAACACTTCCGCCCATTGTAGAAATCTTCAAATTTGAAGGATCAGGCGGATAATACAATCCGAAATTCTCCACCTGTTTTTGAAAATCTCCGACAACAACCCCCGGTTGAACTTTTGCTGTCATATTAACAGGATTAATCTCAAGAATTTTATTCATTTTGGAAAAGTTCAATATAATTCCGCCATGCACGGGAACACAAGCCCCCACGGTATTCGTTCCCGCTCCTCGACAGATAATCGGAGTTTTATATTTATTCGCAAGTTTTACAATCTCCTGAACCTGTTCAATACTTTCAACAAACACAACAGCATCCGGCAACTGCGAAACTTCTTTCATCTCGGAAGCATCGCAAGCATAAACATAGCGTTCCTCAATTTCTGTCAGCACATTCTGTTCGGGTATTTTTTTGTATATGTCTTTTATTAGTTCCTTAGTCAACATAAGATGCCAATTTTTCTATATTGATACTCAGTTTCGATATTTGCTTATCTATCTTATCAATTTTTCTTGTTACCTTTGAGTCATCTATATCTTCTACCGCTGAAAGAATTTTTTCAATAGACATTTCAAGTCTGTCAATTCTTTCCTGCTGTTCTTCAAATTTATCCTCAATTCCTGAAAGTTTAGAGATTTGAGTTTCAAAGAAGGCAAGGCGTTCCTGCTGTTCGTCAAACTTCTCTTCAAGTGAGTTAAGAATGTTGGTTTGCTCAGGCAAATCTTTTTTCAAACTTTCAATCACGGATTTAACCTCAACAATTTCTTCTGAATTGGTTGAAATTTTATTCATACTGTCACTTGCCGAATCAATCCATTCGCCCACGTATATCAAGGCTTGACGCATAACAGCATCTGATGCGTTTGAGTTTTCAAGCATTTTAGTAACTTTATCAACTTTTGTCGTCAACTGTTCGGTAATCGTTCTGCTAAACAATTCAATGTTATTATTCAATGAATTATAAGTTTCGCCCGAAGCCACAATCATGTGTTTTGATAACTCAGTCAAACTTTCAATATCGTTATTTATACGCTCAAAATTCAACTGTAATCCAAGCATTTCATCCTTAGACAATGAATTTTGGAGTTCAGAAACAGAAGAACCGATTTGGCGAATATTATCCAGTAATGAAGTCAAGTGTGCCGTCTGATTTTCCTGTTCATTGGTTTGCAATTCTTTCAGGGCAAGTCTTAATTTTGCTAAATCAGACTCGATATCCTGCATTGAATACGTATAATCCGAAGAATCTTCGATACTTGTAATCTGTTTCAATTTATCCGTCACAAATGCAAGATTTTGGTTAATTTCGTCGGTTTTTTCTTCCACAAAATCTTTAATGTCTTCTGACTCTTCGACAAAAGAAACCTGTTCAAATACAGCAACAACAGTTGCCATAATTGATTCTTTCATCTCACGGATTGTTTTTTGAATTTGTTTAGTGTTTTGAACAGTGTTCAAATTATTAACTTCAACAGTCAACTCTTTCAAGCATTTTCTGACCGCTTCGGTTTTTTGATTATTCTCAAGGCTGTCGATGTAATCCATTTGAGCCATTATCAAATCTTTTACATCTTTAAATTCTTTCTGAGAGTACTCATTGCCGTGTTTTGAAAGCGAATCGATTTTATCGTTGATAACTTCTAAAATTGCAGAAATTTTCAAGTCAAAATCCGAATACTTTTTAACAGAAGAAATATTTTCCTCAACATTTTCCAAAGATAATCTGATATCTTCCAAATCATTGTAACTGTCAGTTGAGGCTACAATATCGACTTTTGCATCCAGTAAATCAAGTTTCTGATTAATTCTGTCGATAAACTCAGGAGTTGAAATATCTTTTTGATTGATTTTTTCTTCAATACTGTCTAATCGGTCGTTTACAGTATCAATCAAGACATCACTGCTTGAATCCGCAATAACATCAATTTTTGCTTCAATCAATGCTAATCGGTCTTTAACCTCATCCGCAATTGAAACACCCGCAATTTTTGCAAAATCATTCAATTTATCAGTGAGAGTTTCAACTTTCTCTCTTATGTCTTCAATATCTGAATTTTCAGACGGCAATTGAAGTTTATCGATTTTTTCTTCGACATTTGAAAGGGTGTACATCAAATCATCAATGTAGCCCGCATTCTCAACAGATTCCGAAACCCCTGAAGTCAGACCGTCATCTTTAACAATAGCATCAATTTTATCTTCAATGATATTTAGTTTTTCTTTTAAATCTTCTAAGTCAAAATCGCCATCCGGAGAAGCAAGAACATCCAGTTTTTTGTTGATTAAGTTCAACAAATCGGTAGTTTCAACACTGCTTTCCAACTGACTGTTAGCGAGCATGTCACGGAGTTCTTCAAACAATTCATAGTCATCAGATTCCGCAAGAATATCGACTTTTGCATTCAACAATTCAAGCATAGAACCGATTTTCGGGTCAAGTTTACTTGATAAAGCACCGTCTTTCAACTGACTGACAAGCATTTTGACATCCTGAACCCATTCGCAGCTGTCAGTTAGAGCAAGAATATCAAGTTTTCCAAGAATTAACTCAAGAGTTGTACCGATTTTACCGTCAGAAATATAAGACTTAATCTCTTCAAGCCATTCACCGCTGTTGATACGTCTTAGAATCGTATTTACTTTTTTTGCTACATCATTAAATTCATCAGAATTGACAAACCCTTGAGTATCCACAGAATTGATTGTTGTTCGGCACTCTTCCGGTGATAATACGGTATCAACCTTATCGTGAAGTTTTGTAACATCAGACTTAAAGCAATCCAACGCCTCAATAAAGTTAAAATTATCTTCACCTGAAATAACGGATTTATTCTCGTCACTATCTAATGACGACAAAGAATCGGTTATTGAATCAGTTTGAGCATCTTCCGTAATCTCAATCTCGCCTGTTTCATCCGTGGTCGAATATGAGCCCTTACGAACCACAATATTATTCATTTTGTCCTGAATTGTCTTAAGGATATTTTTTATCTCAGCATTTTCACCGGACAAACCTTTTATAATTTCAGCAAATTTATTATATTCACTTCTAACCTCTACCAGAAGTTGTCTTGTGTATAAACTTACATCATCCTGTTGAGATTGAAGCGTTTTAAACGAAACGGTATCATCAACTGATGAATTTTCATCAACTTCTGCATCAGCCGCTGTACCCCCAGAGTTTGACTCGCTTTGAACCCGTCTGATTTCTTGTGCTTTGCCAAGAATACTAAGTTTCAATTCATCAATTGCATCAATAATTTTTTCATTGTTCAAAGAAACAGTCAATAAAGATTTTAACTCTTCATGCTGTTCTTGCATTTTATCCTTAATATCGTCCGCAAACTCTGCAAGAAGTTCGCGTTGAGAATCTTTAAAGTTTTGGATATTCTGTGCAAACTCTTTAAATTCTTGCATAGACTCAGCATCAGGCGGTTGAATTGAATCAACGGCAGCCTCAACATTTTCCTGCAACTCGGTAAATTTTCGCAAAATAGAATCAACATCAGTCATTACAAAAGACTTAAGGTTGTCTTCCATTGAAACTAAATCAGCGGAAAGTTGCTGATAAGTATAATCCAACCGATTTAAAGTTGCCTGCGGAACTGAAACGTCGGATTGCAAACCTTGAGCAAGAGATTGATGCAATTCGGTTAAGTCAGAGCCCAATTTTTGCGAAAAATCGAAAGAACTGTAAAGACTTTCCAACATTTTTCTGATTGGTGCGATTTCTTCAAGCAACTTGTCTGATTTCGCATTGATTGAACTTATAACATCAGTATTAATAAATTCAAGTTCCTGTTTGCAATCAGACAACTTACTGTCAGTAGAACTCAACTGTTCAGACAATTCAGGATTTTTAGGATTAGAATTGCGTAAATCCTGAATAAACTCAAGTAACATTGCCGTTTTTTCTTCAAGCAACGCGGAATTATATGCAAAGCCCTGTTGTAATTGAGATTCAACGTTTGCGGTCAAATCATCAAGAGTACGTGCAAGATTTTCCAAACTGTAAGTTACAACATCTGCAACTGCTTTTTCGCCTGATTCTTCCTCGTATTTTGAAGTTTTGTAAGCCTCGCCAAGAGCAAGAATCATATCCTTAATCTCGGAAATTTCCTGCATTGAAGATTTCAAATCCTGATTTGAAAACGGTTCATCAAGCGTTTTTGTATAGTCCTGATACTCGTTTAATTTTGCGATAATATCGGTTAAGGCATTTTCATTCTGCCCTTTGTACAAAAGTAAATCTTCTTCAATTTGCAATAATTTGTTTTTAACATTTTCAGCATTTGAAAAATCCGAAAAATCAAGAATACGTTTAATCTCAACAAGATAATTTTCAAGAATTTCTATGGTTTCCTGACTGTTAACCTCAAATTCGTCCATTACCCCTTTACGAGATTCCAAAATTTCTTTGATTTCTAAAACAGAATGTTTAATCTCTGATGTATCAATTTTGTTAACAGTAGTCAAATACTCGGAAATCGTTGTTAAAGTATCTTCAACCACAGTCGAACGATTTTCGACAATGTCTTTTATTGCCTGAATATTTATTGAATCAAGTTTATCAAGAATTGCAACCTGATATTCTTTGATTGCAATGTAATCGGAATTGATTTTGTCGGTATTTGAAACAATTACTTCAAGCAAATGTTTAACTTCATCAGTAAAGGTTTCAAACTCTTCGCCGTTGACAATATTTTCAATAGACAGTTGAATTTCTGACAAATGTTCAACAACCGCATCATTTTGCATTTCGGAGGTTTCGATGAACTCGGTTTTCAAATTCTCAATCTTGGAGCAAACATCCGTAATCGTATCATTGACGGACTGTGAACTGTCACCGTGCGAGATTTCACTCAATTCACCAACAATAGACTCTACAACCTTCAAAACCTTCATAACGTCTTCTCTGTCAGGTTTTTCCTTAACCTGCGCAAGCAGTTCTTCCGTATTTTCTCTTATTTTTGAATTTGTGAGCCAATCTTGAATAGAATCAACGTGAGTTTTGACATCTCCGACATTAGTTTGAATATTATCAACCGTATTTTTAATCTCTTCAACATCTTCTTTTACATCATCAAGAATACTTTTAATTATATCGGTATTTAAAGCCTCTAATTTATTAACAATTGCCTGCTGATATTCATAAATTCCGCTGTAACCGCTTTCGGTTCTGTCACAAGTTGCAAGAACCTTTTCCATGAAATCCTTCAAGCCGTCAACAAACGTACAAAACTCATCGCCTGATACAATAGAGTCAACCCTGTGCTGTAATTCGGAAAGATTAACAATAACAGTATCATTGTGCATTTCAGACGTACTGATAAAATCATTTTTCAAATCATCTATCAATTTATAAACATCTGATAAAGTGTTTTTAACCTTTTTAGCATCAGCATTGTGAGAAAGTTCTTCAACACTGTTAACAAGGGTTTCCATAGTTTCCAAAATTTTGGAAACTTCTTCCTTGCCCGGTTTATCTTTAATCTGTTCTGAAATATTTTCCGTAGTTTCTTTTAAATTTGAATTAGACAGCCATTTTTCGATTGAAGAAGTTTTGTCGTATATGCTTTGAAATTCAACGTCAAAATTGATATTTTTAACATCACTTTTAAGGCTGTCGATTTTTGAAGAAATATCAGAAACATCGGCTTTATCAGCAACTTCTTGAAGATTTTCAACCAACCCGAGTTGATTTGAATTAAGGCTTTCCATATCGTCATGCGTAGGCAATTTATCAACCTTATCAAGGATTTTATCGGTGTGAACTAAAAGTTCGGAAAGTGTCTTGCCTGTCGCTTTATAAGAATCCAAAATTCTGTCGATATCTTCTTTTTGCGGCAATTCTTTAATCATTTCAGTAATATGATTTTTAATATCATAGGCTTCATTTGCAAAAGATATGCTCTCAAGAGCCTCTAAGACTTTTGTGGTAACAACCTCATTCAAATCTGTGATAATATTCTTGCAAACTCCCAATTCAGAAGATGCCGCTTTGACATTATGTGAAATATCATCAAGTATAAATCTTGAATCAAATTTATCGATTTCTTCATCTAACAAATTCAATTTTGCATAAAGATTTTTAACTAATTCCTCAAAATATACAGTATCAGGAAGAGCATCAATATTTTTAGTAACCACTCCAAGCTGCTGTTTAAGGTCGTCTGTCTTTTCAGCAATTGAATTAGAAAGTTCAACAGCATTTGCAAAAATATCT
>CAMAGQ010000087.1 GCA_945833895.1 uncultured bacterium | reverse complement strand
CTTATTATATTATAATAAAGTATATATTTTTTCTAACATTTTTATATACATCTAACAAAAATTTACAATTAATTTTCTACAAAGCCCCAAAAGCAATAATAGCAAGAAATTATCACAGCAATAACACAGAAAAATCTTTACATTATAATTTGTAAAGTTTACGGTTAAAAGACTTGCAAAAACTGAAACCTACCGCACAATGCACTTACAGGTGATTTTGGTTCAATTTTTATGATAATCTTCTGATAATTTCGTGTGCTTCTTCGCAGTCTTCAAAAGTATCAGTGATTTTTTCGGCATATTGTAGTGCTTCGTCGTTATTACCGAGTTTTTCGTTGCATTTTGCAAGGTTCAGCATAACATTCACATTCATCGGAACTTTTTCAAGCATGCTTTCAAAAATAGATTTTGCCTGCTCGAAATTTCCCAGTTCAAAGTAGCATAAGCCAAGCAAATTCTGAGCATCAGGTAACTTTTCAAGTTCGTAGGCTTTAACAAGGTAAGTTTTAGCCATTTCGTAATCACCAATCAAATGATAAATTCTGCCTGCAATGAACAGCAAAAATGCTGACTCAGAGCACAGCGGCAAAACTTTATCAATTTGAGCCTTAGCTTCGTCAAATTGTTTCAAATGTGTTTTGTTTAATGCTGAAAAAGCAAGTGCTGTCGGAGTTTCATCATCAATAGCAATAGCCTTTTGATACATCTCATCAGCCTTTTCAAATTGAGAGGTTGAATGCAGATAATTCGCGTATTCAACAACTATTGAATAATTTTCAGGCTCAAGTTCATAGGCTTTCTCAAACTCTTCTTTTGCATAATCGAAAAGTCTTTTATTCAGGTAAATAACCCCCAAATCCTTATGAGCCACTGCAAATGAAGGATTTAGCCCGCAAACTTTTTTGAGAATTTGTTCTGCTCTATCAGTATCAGCAGCTTTTTGACACAAAACCGCCAATTCGTAATATGTTTCAAAAGAAACCGTACCTTGTTTGATAATTCGTTCATAAACCTCTTTAGCGTTAGCATACTGACGTGTCTGAATGTAAATTCCTGCAAGTTTTTTTAGGATATGAACGGCTTTTGGCATTATCAGAACCAACTGTTTTAACAAAGATATTGCAACTTCAAACTGACCCAAAACTTGATAACAGCATGCCAGATTGTACTTGTAGTTAGGTTTTTGAGGGTAAGCAGTCGCAAGATATTTATAATGCTCAATCGCCTCTTTAAATTTTCCCGCCTTAACTTCCGACAAAGCCCACGCAACAATATAACTGTCTTCTTCCGGTTCGTTTTGATGTGCTTTTTCAAAGTATTCGCAAGCCTTTGCATGCTCATTTTTCAATTGTAAAATTGATGCCATATTAAAAAATGTCAAACCGTCCGTATCATCGATTTCAGATGCCTTTTTGTAAGCTTCAAAGGCTTTATCAAGGTTTCCGATAGTTAAATATGAAGTTCCTAAATTGTTATACAATTGTATATTGTCAGGCTTCATTGATATTGCTTTTTCGATATACATAACGCTGTCTTCAAAGCGTTTAGCAGCCATGCAGGCAGTTCCCAAAATGTAATAAACCGAATAATCATCCTCAGAAATCAATTCCAGTGCTTTTTTGCCTGTTTCAATCGCCTTGTCGAACTCTTCAGATTTTATATATGCAATTGCAAGGCTTTTATACGCATCAAGATATTCCGGACGAAGTTCCAAAACCATTAAATACGCGTGTTTTGCAGAAATTAAATCTGCCAAATTATCGTAACAGCAACCAAGATAATACCAACACAGTGCATCTTCTGGACGATATTTAATAACATCTTCCAAAATATATCGTGCGGAATCGTAATTTTCGACGTTAACCTCGCACAGTGCAAGCAATCTCAACGCATCGTAATCTTTCTCATCACGCTGCAAAATTTCATCCAAAGCGGTTTTTGCTTCTGCATATTCACCGCTTTCAATCAACCCGTATAATCTGTCAATCTCTTTATCTTCCATAGTAACCATATTATAGCACAAAAGAAAAAATGGAGATTACAAACTAATATTCGGTATTTCTAATCTCTTCAACTTCTTCAACGTCAAGAATTTCTTTCTGGTAATACTCGTCGGTCTTTTTCAGGTTATAAATTTTTGCATCTGCAAGACGTTCCAAAACTTTGGCATAATCCGCACACTTTTCGCCTTTTATACCCTCGGTTTCCATTTTTATCGTGCCGTCAGGCAGTAATCTTATTTTCATTTTGCCCATAATTTATAAAACCTCTTTTTATATTTCAATAGTCAAAACTATTGAGTTATCGTCTAAAACAGTTTCGCTTTCAAGTTGCAAATTTTCTTGCTGCAAGCGTTCTTTTATTTTATTGTAAGTCACTTCCTGAATATTAAGCCCGTATTCTTCGTTCAAATCATTAATAACGTCCTGACACTGGGATTCATTTGTAATTTGCGTAATATCCAGCGAATAAGCACCCGACTCCTGTCTGTAATATTTCATTTCCATATTGAATAATTTACAGGTAACAACATCATCGTTTTCGGAAATTTCGGTTGCCCCGTGTTCGTAAAGGGTATTTATCAGAACGCCTTTATCGGTATAATTTGTGTTATAGGTGTAAACCGTTGTGAAAACATCGTTCACCTTTCGCAAATCACGACCTGCCGCAATGTTCATTTTTCTAAAAATTATTTCTGCTTCTTTTGTAATTGCAGTGTTATTTTGTCCTGAAAACTCCGCAACATAAAATCCGTCATTTTCAACCCAGTTCAAAGTTGCATAACTGTTTCTCAGCGGAGTTTGCCCGTTTGCCTCATAAAATCCGTACTTTGCGGCTTTTAAAAGCGGGCGGAGTTCGTCTTTTTTGATATTTGTTTGAATTTTTAAATTCGTAAGCCCGTAAGAAGCGTATTGCCCTGTTTCATCGGTCATTCCGATATTCATAATCGTGACTTTTTGCTCAACTTCAAGCATGTAATTTGAAAAATCAGGACTCTTGTAATATCGTATGCTTTGCCCGTTGAGATTTGCGACAACCTCATCGTTTTGGGTCGTGAATATTTGTGTCGCATTTTCTTGTTTTAAATTGCTATAAATGTCTTTAACACTGGCGTAATCAGTTGTGTAGTTATAATAAAAAGTTTCCTGATTGCCGAGAAGTCTGACGTTTCTGTTTGTAATTCTGTCTAAATCAGTAAACAAAGCCTCTGCCGAAGTTTGCAAAATTGTAGAATTTTCTGTTCCAAACACGGTGAAAGTCGTATATTTTCCGACAATTTCCGTTTGGATATCAAGTTTTGTGGTGTTTATATAGTAATGGTTCGGGTAAAGTTCAAACGCACCGATTTCCGATAACAGCGGAGAAAGTTCACCGTGCTTGATATTTGTTAAAACCTTGATAAATTTCAAATTTTTTGTGGCGACATTTTTATTATTATCTTTTTCTGCGTTTTTTATTCTTATTCCCTCATCTTTGACTTCTTCGGGGGCAATCAAAAATGCCATAGGGTATGCCATAAGTGTAATTGACATAATACAAATTTTACCTTTCTTTAAACATCCAAGGCTCTTCCGCCTCTTGTAGTGTTAACATCGTCACTATCACCTTCGCTACCTGCCGCATATTGAACCATATCATCTTTTTTGGTTGCCGTAACAGCCCTGATATTAGCCCACTCTCTAAGTGCAAGAATTTGCTCTTTCTGAGTTACAGACAGCGGAACAACATTTTTTATTGTATTTTCCAAATCAGAAATTTCAAGCGGTCGTTTCTGGAAAAACGCTTCGTATAGTGCGGAAATTACGACTTGTTCAATTTCTGCACCAACAAATCCTTCCGTCAAATCCGCAAGTTTTTCATACAACTCGTCGTTCATGTCGAGTTTACCTGCGACTTCTTCATCCTTTAAACGCTTGGTCAGATGAAGTTTAAAGATTTCTTTTCTTTCGGTTTTTGTCGGCAAATCAACGAAGAAAATTTCATCAAAACGACCTTTTCTCAATAATTCTGCAGGTAATCCGCTGATATTGTTTGCAGTTGCGATAACAAAAACAGGAGCGGTCTTTTCCTGCATCCAAGTAAGGAAAGTACCGAAAATTCTTGAAGAAGTTCCGCTGTCGCCGTTTGAATTCATTCCGCTAAGACTTTTTTCAATCTCATCAACCCACAAAATTGACGGTGCAACGGCTTCTGCGGTTTTAATAGCTTTTCGCATATTTTCTTCCGAACTTCCAACAATTCCTGAGAAAATCTTACCAAAATCAAGTTTCAAAAGCGGTAGTTGCCAAGCAGCACTCATAGCCTTGGCTGTCAAACTCTTTCCGCAACCCGGGACACCCGTAATCAGAACTCCTTTCGGTGCAGGAAGGCAATATTTCTTTGCTGATTCTGACCAAGAATTGTTTCGTTTATTTAACCAACTTTTCAAATTCTCAAGTCCGCCGATATCAGTAACTTTTATATCTGTGTTTATAAATTCCAAAATGCCTGTCTTTTTAATGACCTGCATTTTCTCGCTCAAAATTATTCCCAAATCTCCTTCGTCAATTTTGCCGTCATTAACCATTGCCAGAGCAAAAGCGTTTTCAGCCTCCTGCAAAGTCAATCCTAATGCTGCCTTGCAAAGTTTTTCTTTAATTTCATCATTTAATTTTGTAGTATCAATCTGATTATTTTGCATAATCATTTTTTCTAATTTTGCTTTGATTTCTGTAAGAGTCGGCAGCGGAAAATCAATAATTGATACTTCTTTCTGCATTGTTTCGGGGATTAACAATTCAGGAGCCATAAAAACCACATTCTTTCGGAATTTGCTGGTTTTTAATTCAGGAATATTATCTCTGATTTTTCTTACAACGTTGTAATCAACCTGTCTGCCTTTTACGCCAAAATATACGTGAAAATCACACATTATAAAAATGGCGTTCTTGTTGCAATTTTTTATAAAATCTAACGCTTTATCAGGAGTAGTCGTGCCTTCTATCACCTGCCCGTTAAGAACAAAACCTTTTGTCTGCGTCCAAATATAAACGTCACGAATTACCTTGATAAGTTTTTCTGACGCCGCCATCTTTTTTATAAGATTAATCGCACGTTCTTCTTCCCACGTTGTTATGTATATATATGGAAATCTGGCTCTGAAAAGCCTCGACATTTGCATTACTATATTATTATCCATCGGTTGTAAACTCTCTTTCTTGTTCATTTTACATCATTTTTGCCAAGTTGTAAACAAAAACTTTTCCTGAAATTTTCAAAATCACCCATTCCGTTGATTTCAAGTTTCCCGTCATCAGAAATTCGCATTTCTATTTTATTTTTGTACTGTTTTATGACTTCGGGAGTATAAAAATCCGTCAAAAATATGTATCTCTGGTTTGAAGACCCCACCCACGGACGTGACAGGTCGAAATTTTCCTGCTCAAACCCTCCGTCTATCAAAAGGTCAATGTTTTTCAATAATTCGCGAACGAAAGGATTTTCAGAGTTTTGAAGTTCTTCAATGGTATTTCCCGTGAAACAAACCACAGAAAGCCCCGCCTGCTTAACCCTGCCTGTTAACTCAACCAAGGCTTGAGCCTGTTCAAAAGGTTCACCGCCAAGCAACGTTATACCTTCAATATCTTTTTGCTCGCAAATTTCATGCCAGATATCTTCTGTTGAATAGTCTTTCCCGACTCCAAAAGCCCAAGTATCCTTTGCAAAACAACCTTTGCAATGTTTTCTGCACCCTTGAACCCATATACAAAATCTTCTACCGGGTCCTTCAACCCCTGTATTGGTAAGGATTTTGTAGACATTTAAAATTTTACCAGTCAAGCAGTCTGCCTTCATTTGGAGCATCTCCGTGACCGCCGTTATCATCGTTTCCGTCAAGAGTAACCAAATCTTTTATTTGCGGAATAAAATGTTCTTTAACCTCGGCAACTTCAAGAAATTCCTCAATAGTTTTAAAATTACCGTTCAAATTTCTGTATTCAACAATTTTCTTTGCAATAGCAATGTTTATTCCGTGGAGAACAGCAATTTCACCCGCAGTTGCAGTATTGATATTCACCTTCTGAGCGGATTGTTTCATTATGTCGCCCATATTAAGAAACTCTTCAACTGATTGCATTTCTTCGTCTTTAGTTGTCGTTTGAGCCATGTTTTTAGTCTGCAATTTATCAAACTCAACTATTTCCGGTGCGGAAATTTTTGGTTTCGGCAGGGATGACTCAGGATTTCTGTATTCTGTTTTTTCAATAACTCTTTTCTTCGGTTTTGCTTCATCCTGTTCTACTTTAATATCAACAGCGGTAGTTTTCTTGAAAAACTCGGAAAGAGAACCAAGAGTTGAATATCTGTTGTAAATCTGGCAAATCTGAAACCAAGCAAATTCAACATCTACAGCACCTTTTTGAAGAACAAAATATCTTTTGTTGCATTCATTCTTTGCTGAGTTATCGGCAACAATAATTCTTTCCCCGGGGAAATAACGAACAGTACAACTTTCGTTTTTTATTGTGTTAATTTCAGTGTGATATTTCGCCGGAACAATCCAGATACTCAAGCCGAAAAGTTGCTTTCTGAAACCAAAATAAGCAATAGCCGCTACTGTACCGATTGTTATTGCTAATGTTAAGAAGATATCTGCCAACATCGGTGCTACAGCAACCAACAAACCATACAATGCGAATACTGTCGCAATACCTATAATAATATACTTCATCATAATAATTATATACTACCATAATTTTTGTTTTTTGAATAGTAGTTTATATAGAGGATTTTATGATAACATTAACTTATGCTAAAATCTGTCGGTAAAAATTTCAAATATTTATGCGGAGAAATAGAAATTCCCGCTGATAAATCACTATCTCACAGAAGTATTATTTTTTCTTCTCTTGCAAAAGGTCGTTCTGTTATAAAAAATTTTTCTGACGGTCAAGACCCCTTATCCACAATAAAAGTTTTTAAAAATCTCGGGGTAGATATTGAATTTGGCAGCGATAAAACCGTTGTAATTAATTCAGATGGCACATTGCAAAGCTCTTCAACAACTTTGGATTGCGGAAATTCAGGTACAACAATGCGACTGGTTTCGGGACTTCTTGCAGGTCAAAAGTTTTCATCAACAT
>CAMAGQ010000086.1 GCA_945833895.1 uncultured bacterium | reverse complement strand
ACAATACTTGGGGGGCCACCCCCTGGGAAGATAACTAGTTGCCAGCACCTAATTTTAACAGCCTGATTTAAGTATTTTAAATCAGGCTGTTTCTATAATGTCTGGTCTTGCGTCGCTCGTATTAAACGGCGTTACAGGTCTTGCTGAACGCAAGCCCTTTCAGCCTCTGCTCGCTAGCGCTGCCAGCACCTAATTTAGAAAAAGAGAATCAAGATGTAAGTTTGGTTCTCTTTTTTTTTGTCTGTCATTCAGAGCGAAGCGAAGAATCTTTTGCAAACTTTGTCAGGGATTCTTCGGACATAGAATAATTGTTGTCCTCAGAATGACGATTTTCCTTCTCTTGTCGGGACACTAGTCGAACTCTCAAACCCTCTCCCGAAAATCTAACTTTCGAAAAACTTTCTCAAGTTGATTTTCTGCCCTCTCACAAGGAGAGAGGGCGTTGTCCCGTCATCCTGAATTTATTTCAGGAGCTCATAGTTGAACGACATTGCGATGCTGAAACAAGTTCAGCATGACATGTTTGTGGAAATTTGCAGGGGATTTTTCGGGCAAAAAATAATTGTTGCTCTCAGAATGACGAGATTTTGGTCCACTCGTCTGCTTTCAGTCTTTGCTCGTGATATCTCAGGATTAGATAATCTTTAATTTAACTTTTCAGAAATTCGCTTACATCAAGCGGTTCCCAGTCACTTCCGTTCCAGTATGTCAATTTGTTAAAGTCAACATCTTTATAGTCATAGGATGGAACTTGATAGTGCTGATTTTCTTTTCTGAATGGTCGAATTTTACTTGTGAGTCGTTCGTGCCAGCCGCCGTCCGAGTCTTTTCTTTTGAATGCTATGCGGACTTTTTGTTCTCCGTAAGAAATGTCGTGGTAATAACCGTTTGGCGTGATATCAACACAAGGGCGTCCATATCTTGCAACACTGTTCTTGCTTATTATTGTTTCTCCGCGTAAAATCGCACTTAATTCGTCAATTCCTGCTACCCTGTAAAACTGATCGGTAGGATAGTTTCGCCAAATTTTATTATATTCTTCCTGTACTTTGTCGTGGTGTTGTCTTTCAAATCGTTCAATTTCTTTACCTTTTTCCATTGACGTTCTTATGCCTTTAAGGCTGTATATTTCATTATCTCGTAAATAGCGCATATTTCTGAGGGTTACAAATTCGTTAAAACTTTCTATACTTGGCTGTTTTCCGTTGAGAAAAGTCTCAAATTCTTTTTGAAGCGTTTTATCTCCGTATAAGGATTTAAAATCGGAGAATATCCGTCGTCCATCACCGGTTGTAAGCCCTATTCCGTTGAGTTGTTCGTTTTCAAAGCAACGAGACAATGACAATTTGTCACCATTAATCTGTTCGCTAACTTCTTCGTATGTACGGCATTTGGGGTCTATTTTGACCGGTTTAAGTGTTCTATATTCAGCAAGAATGTCATTGAACACCTCTTTTTCTTCCTGTGTAAATTCTGGTTTTCTTGCCGCACACGAGTGTACAGAACTGTGATTTATTGGATATTTTAAGGTTACTTTTTTTGTTTCTTTAAGTGCGGTTTCAGAAACGTTCTCGTTTATCTGCATGCGGGTTGTGGTATAGGTTCCGTTTAGTCTGCTTTCAAAAACACTGCAATTGTATGTGGGGGCGGATTTAACCGCTTTTACTAAACTAACATTTTTACCCACGAAACGAGTGAATAGTTTATCTAAAATTTTACTTTTCAACATTTAATTTTCTCCTAAAATTTCCCCTATAATTTATATAAAACTTTCAAATTGTAAAAAGTGCCTAAATTGTAACGAAATGTAAATATGACCTCAGAATGATGATGTCTTTGTAAATAATAGGGTAATAATATTTATCCCCGTCATCCTGAATTTATTTCAGGAGCTCATAGTTGAACGACATTGCGATGCTGAAACAAGTTCAGCATGACACATGTGTGGGGAAAAAGATTCAGAGGGAGTGAAACGACCGAAGAATAACAATTTTCTATATATTCATTGATTGTAACGAAATGTAAATATGAATTTGCAAAGGCTGAAACCTAGTTATAATGCCCTATATGATATGATATGATGTGGTGGGACGGGGCAATTCTTTTTCCTGAAAATTTTTTATATAGAAGTAGGGGAAATCGATTACCAAAAAGTCGTAAAAAGTAAGAAAGGAAAAGGAAAAACATGGTAAATTTTTGTACTATTATCCCAGGAATAAAAACCGCAGGTCAATCTTTGGTAAAAAAATTAGGTCCAAATTATGAAAAAGTAATGGGTACAGTTGGAAAGGCAGATTTAGAAGGGGTAAAATTCGCCGATTTTGCAAAATCTGTCGAAGGCATAAAAGGTGCGGTTGTTAAAGAATTGCCAAGTGGAAACAAAATTGTAAAACTTAATAATTGTTGTCATTTGCAAACCGCAGATATTCCTAAAAATGTTGTAGTAAAGTTCAATAAAGAAGGTGACTGTTTGATGTTATCAGGAGCGGGTTCCTTAGAGAATGTCACTCAGGGTTTTTCATTAAGAACTCAAAAAGGTATAGATGCTTTAATTAAAGCAGGAGTTAAAAACCCGGGTGAGCGTGTAAGTACCGTTATTTATAAACCTTGGAAATCTGGTTCAGTAGAATTTCCGGGAAAAAGATTTATTGCTGAAAATAGTGGTACCCCATCTGAAGATGCAATTATACAGGCTTATGAATTCCCGAATTTGAATGGTTTAAGAACAATATAATAGATTTGTTGAATAGCAAGTAGGTCAGGCAATGCCTGACCTACTTAACTATATATTTACCCCTGTCATTCAGAGCGAAGCGAAGAATCTTTTGCAAACTTTGTTAGGGATTCTTCGGACATAGAATAATTGTTGTCCTCAGAATGACGATTTTCCTTCTCTTGTCGGGACACTAGTCGAACTCTCAAACCCTCTCCCGAAAATCTAACTTTCGAAAAACTTTCTCAAGTTGATTTTCTGCCCTCTCACAAGGAGAGAGGGCGTTGTCCCGTCATCCTGAATTTATTTCAGGAGCTCATAGTTGAACGACATTGCGATGCTGAAACAAGTTCAGCATGACATGTTTGTGGAAATTTGCAGGGGATTTTTCGGGCATTAAATGTTGTTGCCCTCAAGAATGACGTTTTTATATATAAAACGTTTTTATATTCATTTAATAGAGTCTGCAAATTTTACATTAAAATCCGCGAGTTGCCCTCTGAAACATCGGCAAAACAATATTTACCCGAAAATGGACAGATGTTTGAGTTTTGTAGGTCAGCATCATTTTGCAGACTAAATATATTGTCGGTTCAGTGTCTTAGATTTGCTCCACTCTTACAGCGTTTGTATATATTTCTCCTTATTTGATAAAAGTAAATTTGCAAATATTTTTTCAAATTGTCAATTTTATACATAAAATTTCTCCTCTTCCGGTTTTGTAAAATTAAAAGATTCCGCATGTGCTTTAATTCCGGTTAGTGTATCACTGAGTGGTGATGTTCTATTATACTACTTTTATAGTATTTCTATCAAGCAAATCCGGTTATTTATTTACAAAACCCCAGGAAAGTACCTATTTCAGGACGCTTTTTAACCCTTCAAGAATATAACTTCTTGCCCTCAACGCTTCTTCTTTGGTTAGCGGCGGGGTGTCTTTTAGCGGGTAATCAATCCCCAAGTTTTCGTACTTTGGAACAGCCATATTGTGATATGGCAATACATCCAGTGCTTTCACGTTTCGCAAGTCACTCAAAAACATTCCAAGGCATTTCAAATAATTTTCATTATACGTAAGCCCCGGAACTACCACGTGTCTTACCCACATCGGAATATTTTTTTCTGACAGATATTTTGCAAATGACAAAATATTTGTATTCGGCATGCCGGTAAGTTTTTTATGTTCCGCGTTATCAATGTGTTTTATATCAAGCAACACAAGGTCTGTATATTTCAAAAGTTCGTCAATTTTTTCCGTATGTTTAGGGTTAAACAGAATTCCAGAAGTATCCAGTGCGGTGTGAATATTTTTTTCTTTCGCCTGTTTGAATAATTCCGTTACAAAATCAATCTGCATAAGCGGTTCACCGCCTGTAACAGTTAGCCCGCCATTTTTGACAAACTCCTTCACTCCTTCATATTTTTCAAGAAGTTGAGCAACTGTCATTTGTTTATTTATTGAAGTTTCCCAACTGTCAGGGTTGTGGCAATATTGACATCTCATCGGGCAGCCCTGCATAAATATTACGAACCTAATCCCCGGGCCGTCAACAGTTCCGCAACTTTCTATAGAATGAATGTTTCCTAAAATTTCTGTCATTTTATCCCTCTTTTGTTAAATCTTTTACAACTTCTCCTGCTATTATTAACCCTGCAACAGCAGGAACAAATGCCGTGCTGCCGGGAGGTCGTTTCCCTCCTTCGTTTATTATTTTATCGGGTTTTATCGGTATTTCTTTTGAATAAACAACCTTGACGTCTTTAATTCGTTTCTTTTTTAATTCGGTTCTGATAACTCGTGCCAAAGGACAAACCGAGGTTTTTGAAATGTCTGCAACCTCAAACCTCGTGGGGTCAAGTTTATTCCCCGCACCCATCGCACAAATTATCGGAACGTTATATTCTTTAGCCTTTTTAATAAGAGATAATTTCCCCGAAACCGTATCTATCGCATCTACAACATAATCATATTTAGAAAAATCGAACTCATCTGCGGTTTCTGCAGTGTAAAAAGTTTTGTGAACGTTTACTTCTACATCAGGATTAATTTCTAAAATTCTTTCTTTTGCAACATCAACCTTGTATTTGCCGATAGTTTTATGCGTTGCAATAATCTGGCGGTTTAAATTCGTTATACAGACTGTGTCGTTATCAATTAAATCGATATTGCCAAGACCGCTTCTTACAAGGGCTTCTACGGTGTAGCCACCGACTCCGCCAATTCCGAAAACTGCAACACGAGATTTTGAAAGTTTTTCAATCGCACTTTCTCCCAATAATAATTCAGTTCTTGAAAATTGCCCTAACATAATCCTTCCCCAGTATTATTAAAATACAATCGAAAAAAAAGGTCAATCTACCGATTAAATATTATCTTGCAATTGTCTGTTTTAAATTTTCAAGAAACTCACTGCGGTACAAAAACCCGAGGTGGGCACCGTTATCAAACAGCGTCAATTTATCTTTAGAATACTGTTTTAATTTTTTCATCTGGGAAGCATTTGTTAAATAATCATTTACAGAATGATAAATTTTGTAATTCTCGCTGTTTTCCAAAAAGTACGCAATTGAATAAAGGCTGGTATCATAGGCTAAATATTCAATTTTATACCCCGCAGGCAGGACGTATGTTTTTGTATAATCCTCATAGCCCATATTATTTATGCGGTGGTAAATGTCAGGATTGGGTTTTGATTTTGTTGAATTTTCCATTGTGAAAATCAAATCCGAAAGTTTTTGGTGCATGAGAAATCCCGTTATTAATTTAGCTTCGTATTCACTAAATGGCAGGTTATTTATTTGAATGTCGGAACTGTCTTTCAGAGTATAGAATTTTATAACTTTCGCCGCTGCAGAGGCAACTTTTTGTTTAAATTCGTTAGGTGAATTATTCCATTCTTCCGAATTTTTATCAACTTGTTTCATCGCATACAGAAGTTCGACAGGCGGACAAATGGAAATGTATTTTGAATTACCGAAGGTATTATTTTTATATTCTTCTGCTCCGACAAACAGAGTTTCTAACGCCCCGAAAGATGTTCCGATAAAAACTTTATCTTCAAATGTGTAGTTATATTTGGTTGTAAGTTTTTCTATAATTTTTGAAGTTACCAGACGGATTTTCTTTGCATCCTCAGCAGGCAAGCCGGGGCGGTAATCTTTTGGCATGCTTTTTACAAATTCCCACTGAAAATGGCTTCCCTGAATGATTACGCTATACCCTGCATCATAAAACATTTTTGCCAGAATAACCGAATGTTCTGAATTTATCCCCTCTCCGATAGACGGGAAAATTATTGCAACGGGCGAATTAGAAGTATTTTTCTGCAAAATATAACGAAAACTGTAATCCTCTTTTCCTTCAAAAATATTTATTTTTGAGGTTTTAATTCTGTTTGAAAAACTTCTGTTCCATACGGATAACTCGTTCCAAATAGATTTACTGACTTCGGGATTGTTAAGCAAAGCGGTTCGCATTGAATCTATCACGGGAGATTGCGGATTGTAACCTGTCAGATTAATATCGGGTTCAAGCCTGAAATCCTCCGCCGTAAAACTGTTCATAATCTCATCTTCTTTACTTGTTCCGCCATACAACATATCGGGTCTCGCAATTTCTGATGACACTTCAATTTTTACGACTTTATCTTCTTTGACGGGCGGAGTTTCTGCGGTCTTTTTTAAATCAGCCTTCTGCTCCTTAACTTCATTATCTTGTGCAATCACAGGAATGTATAAACTATCCAGAATGTTCACTCTGTCAAGATTTGCACACCTGACATAATCGCTTATTCCGTAAATCATTTTTGCGATTTCGTAAGGGTCTGCAAAAGTGGATTCAATAAGTTTTATAATATCCTGATAATAGGATGTTCTGTTAATGGTAAGACAAGCCTTTATAATCGCAAGAACAGGTGTTCCAATGTATGAACCGGGGTTGAGAGCGGTATCAAGAAGTTTCCCGAGTATTCCACGCGGAGTTGTAAATGATAAAACAGGAAGTACAAAATACTTTCCCGATTTTAATTTACACCCCGCTAAAGCTTGCTCCATATTCTCGTTAGACTGTTCGATTTTCAAGAATTTCTTTGCAGGATCGTACATTCCGCCAAGTCCGAAAATCGTATTTGTAAAAAATCTGATAGTTTCATTCTTTGAGGTTTGGAAATCCCTTTGTATAAGACTGCTGATAAGCCTTATCGGGTATTCAATGTTATTCGCAAGTGATTGTATTCTGTCCATTCCGTATTGTGGCATTATTGAAGCCCAGAGAATATGCACGGGACGTATTGCGTATTTGTTTAATTTCAAATTAAAATTAAATATCTTCCGGTTAAACCCCTCAAAATCATCTTTCCCCAAAAACTCGGAAGAATAATTAGGATACTTCGTTTCTTCTGCAAATACTAATATTGAACAATTATTAAAAAACAGCAAAAATATAAACAAAAATATAATA